>NZ_KV802690.1:165138-179383 GCF_001810785.1 Streptococcus sp. HMSC073F11 | reverse complement strand
GACGTGGTTTGAATTTGATTTTCGAAGAGTATAACAGAAAAAGCTCGTATTATTTCGTAGTATTGCGAGTTTCAGTCAGTTTCTTGTCCTTCAACTCAAGTGTAATATCTGATGCTTGTGCCACTTCTTTGCTGTGAGTTACGACGATAACACATTTACCTGTTTTCTCGGCAAGTGATTTGAGCAGTTCGACAATATCTCCAGCAGTTTTAGGGTCCAGATTTCCCGTTGGTTCATCAGCAAGAATGACTGGAGCTTCTGAGACCAAACTGCGAGCAATGGCAACACGTTGCTGTTGACCCCCTGATAACTGGAGAACATTCCGCTTGATCTGACTTTCATCCAAACCAAGCTCAAGAAGTGTATCCTTACTTGCCTTTTTGTTGACCAAGCGGATATTTTCCAGTGGAGAAAGATAATCTATCAAGTTATAATTTTGAAAGACCAGGGAAATATGGTGCATGCGATGGTAAGAATAGCCCTTCTTACGAATGTCCTCTCCTTGGAAAAGTATAGAACCTTCAACAGGACTATCTAGACCAGCAAGTAGGGACAAGAGTGTGGATTTTCCTGCTCCTGACTCACCAATAATACTGTAAAATTTCCCGGGTTCAAAATTATAATTGATCTGATATAGGACTGCTTCAGCAGTGTTCTTATAACGGTAGGTAACATCTTGTAATTGTAATAAAGTCATGATTTCTCCTTCTTAACTAATAGATGATAAAATTTCTTTAGGCGATTTTCTAAATAAGAATAGGAAACAAAGGGCTACAGATAAGCAACTAAGCAGAACTAGAAAAACATAGGATTCTGCAAAAGATAGGATGCTGGTTGATAGACTGCTTGCTTTGGCTAGTGTGTCTTGTAAGACTGCCTGATCTCCACTTGCTAGTAGGGTTTGGAGTAGGTAAGATGTGATGGCGTTGCCTGCAGCAAATGCTGGAAGCAAAGCACCAATAGATACCAAAACTACCTCTAAACAGAATTGTAGGAAGATCGAGCTCTTGCCTTTTCCAAGTGCCAGTAAAATTCCCACTTCGTAGACCCTTTCTCTCAGCCAGAGAGACAAAACCAGAATTAAGGCTCCTGCTCCTGCTATCAACATCCCATAAAGAAAAATGGTCAGAAAGGTCTGGAAGGTTGCAACTGAGTCTTTGATTTGTTCAAAAGCCTTGTTTTCCTTCTCGACTTGGTAACCTTGATTCTCCAAGGCCAAGTTTTCTACCTGCTTCATGAGTCCGTCCATTTCCTTAGGATTTTCTACATAGAAGCGTGCTGCACTGACTTGAGCTTCACTATTTCCTAAAAGAGTTTGGCTACTTTCATAGTCTGTAAAGACTTGGTTTTCACTGAAGTCAGAAGACAAACCTGTAAATTTCTCTTGTTTTTTACCAGAGAAGATTCCGACGATTTCAAACTCGACAGTTTGTCCTTTGCCAGCTTCTGACTGTCCAGCATCCAAGCTAATCTTGTCATGAAGCGAAAGACCGTTCTTCTTGGCCAACTCTTCGTGGATGAGAATTTTCTTGGAATCTCCTTTTTGAAGGTGTCGCCCTTCTTTTAGGTTGAAAGCCGAGCTGGTAAAGGTCACATCCTTAGATGAATCCTCAAGAGCTGTTAAGCTAACCAAGTTCTTGTCCTCAGCTGACAAATCATCACGCTCCACGCTCTGCTCGCCACTCACCGCTTCCTTGTCTTTTAGTTTTGCAATCGTCTCCAGTTCAGGAGAGACATTTTCCAGTCCCTTAATCTTGCTTACAGATGCTAGGTCTGACATCTTGAAAGTCTGACCATTTTCTATCTTTTCAATAGAAAAAGATGTGTTGAGTGATTTGTAAAGATTGGTTTCAACTGTTTTGTTGGACTTCATCAGAGTCAAACAGGCTGAAATTCCAGCCAATAGAACCAATAAAATCAGAAATAAAATAAAACTTCTCAGTCGTTTTCTGCTGACATAAGCCCAAGCTCTTTGGATTGGATTCATTTGTCACCTCCATATTTGTAAGACTATTATAAAACCCAAATATGAAATGTTTATGAAATACAAAAAAAGAGCAAAAATTTTTTGCTCTACTTGAATTATATGAAAACAAAAGAGCTAGCCTAAGCTAACTCTTATCCTATGCGGAGAGAGGGACTTGAACCCTCACGACCTAAAGCGGTCACAGGATCCTTAGTCCTGCGCGTCTGCCAATTCCGCCATCCCCGCGTCGATTACTTTACTAGTATATCAACTTTTGGGATACTTGTCAACACTTTTTTTCAAAATTTTTCATTTCATCAACCAAATTACTCTGAAATTTCATTTAGATTTTCATCTACTAACTTAGCTCCGAGTGTATTTTTGAAATGACCTAGGGCAAATTGATGATTTTCAGGCCAGATGGAAGCAACAGCTGGTTTAACAATCTCGATGTCATATCCTAGATTATAGGCATCTATAGCTGTATGCAGGACACAGATATCCGTCAAGACACCTGTTAAGATAACGGTAGACACTCTACGCTCTCTCAAACGGATATCCAGATCAGTCCCCGAAAAAGCTGAGTAATGGCGTTTATCCATCCAAAAGACACGACTGTCTGAACCATGCTCTTGATAAAAGGTCCCCAAATCACCGTATAAATTCCGTCCACTAGTCCCAATCAAATTGTGAGGAGGAAACAGCTTGCTTTCTGGATGGAAACAATCGTTTTCTTCGTGAGCATCTATTGTAAAGAAGATGTAATCTCCTCGTTCAAAAGCTAATCGAGTTACCTTGCTGATGGCATCCGAAATCGCCTGAGCTGGAGCGCCTGCTGTCAATTTTCCACTATCTGCAACAAAATCTTCTGTATAATCAATCGAAATTAAAGCCTTAGTCATTAGTAATCTCTTTTCTTCACTTCTTCAAAAATATCTGAAATCAAGACCTTAAGGTAGGTTCCCTTCATTCCAAGTGAGCGACTTTCAATAATCCCAGCAGACTCAAGTTTACGAAGGGCATTGACAATCACAGAACGGGTAATCCCAATACGGTCTGCAATCACTGACGCAGTCAACTGACCTTCGTTTCCATTTAACTCTCCTAAAATTGCTGATACAGCACGGAGTTCTGAATAAGAAAGGGTATTGACCGCCATGGTAACAGCAGTACGACGGCGGATATTTTTCTCATCCTCTTCACGTTGGAAGTTGAGAAGCTGAATCCCAACAACGGTACTGGCAATCTCAACAAGGATCAAGTCCTCATCTTCGAATTTCTTATCATTGCGCCAAATAATCAAAGAGCCAAGGCGAATCCCTGATACATGAATCGGTGCAATAGTCGTCAAACCATCTGGAAAGTCGGCACGACTTTCCACAGGAAAAATACTTAAATCATGATCAACTGTCAGATTGGCTTCTGTATCGTAAATCATGTTCGCACCTTGAATGTAGTCATCCGGGAAAATTTTAGTTTGGAAGAATTGCTCTACACGATCTGTATTGGTTTTATAACGCATAAAATAGCCAAGGAGACGTCCCTTGCTATTAACAATACAAGCATTACAGTCAATGATATCTGCCAATTGACGGGTAATCGCATTGTAAGGAAGTTCTTCCTGCAACTGCTCCTCCGAGCGCTTCAGGATAGAAGTAATTTTTCTAGTTTTTTCTAATAAATGTGCCATTTTTCACCTCGAATTTAATCGCTATCATTATAACATAAACAGCTTGAATTTTCAATTATTATCTGAAAATTGCTTATTTAATTGCAATTTGAAAAAACAAGAATATTTTTAATTAAATTGCTTCTTTTCTATTGACAAGCTCCCTATTTTTGTGTATTATAATATTACAAGAAGATAATATATCTATTTTATTTATCTTTCTTTTCCATTCGGTCTCCTTATATAAAAAAGCGATTCATTTTGAACCGCTTTTTCTTATTTATCGCCCTTGTTACGAATAACAAAGCCTGTTTGCTTTTCGCTTGAAGTATTGCGTGGTTTTTTATTATCCTTACGGTAACGTCTGTCTTTATCAAAACGATCATTTCCACGACTTCCTTTTTTGAAATCATCACGACGACCATTACCACGGCGATTATCACGACGGTCATCCCCACGACGGCCTCCACGACCTCCCTTAGCTTTACCACCGAATCCATTACCTGATGGTTTAAATGGCAGTGGTTTTTCACGTGCAATCTCCACTTCAGGAAGACTATCTGGATCTTGAACAGTCAGACTCAAGATATACATTGCCAATTCTTCTGGAGTAAATTCGGCAGCTAGCTTACGAGCATCCTTACCAAATTTCTCAAAGTTGGCACGGATAGTCTCATCTGCAAAATCACGTTCAATTTTCTTGAGAGCTACGTGTTTTTTAGCTTGGAAGGCTTCTTCTGCACTTGCAGGTTTGAGACCTTTCATGCGTTTCTTAGTCAAGTTTTCAATAATTTGAAGGTAGCCCATTTCATTTGGTGATACGAAAGTAATAGACTGACCTGACTTACCAGCACGACCTGTACGACCAATACGGTGAACATAACTTTCAGGATCTTGTGGAATATCGTAGTTATAGACATGGGTCACACCTGAAATATCCAAGCCACGCGCTGCAACGTCTGTCGCAACCAAAACATCAAGATTGCCATTTTTAAAGTCACGAAGGACACGAAGACGTTTGTTTTGGTCTAGGTCTCCATGAATTCCTTCTGCACGGAAGCCACGGATTTTCAAACCACGAGTCAATTCATCTACACGGCGTTTTGTACGACCAAATACGATAGCAAGTTCTGGTTGTTCCACATCCATGAGACGAGTCATGGTATCAAATTTTTCTTGTTCTTTAACTCGGATATAGTATTGGTCAACCAATTCTGTTGTCAATTCCTTAGCAGCAATCTTCACGTGCTCAGGGTCTTTCATAAACTGAACACCGATACGTTTGATGGCATCTGGCATAGTTGCTGAGAAAAGCAAAGTTTGACGGTTTTCAGGGACACGAGAAATGATAGCTTCGATATCGTCAAGGAAGCCCATGTTGAGCATTTCATCCGCTTCGTCAAGGATAAGAGTTTCAATATCTTGTAATTTCAAGGCCTTTCGTTTAATCAAGTCCAAAAGACGACCTGGAGTTCCCACCACGATATGGGCACCAGATTTAAGAGCCTTAATTTGTTTTTCAATGCTTGATCCGCCATATACTGAGCGAACTTTGACTCCCTTACTACGACCAAAGCGGAAGAGTTCTTCTTGACTTTGGACAGCAAGTTCACGTGTTGGAGCGATAACCAAAGCTTGGATGGTCGCTTCTTCTGTACGGATTTTTTCAAGGGTAGGCAAGCCAAAGGCTGCAGTTTTTCCTGTACCAGTCTGAGCTTGACCGATAACGTCCTTGCCTTCAAGGGCCAAGGGAATGGTTTGTTCTTGGATCGGACTGGCTTCTACAAAACCAGCTTTTTCAATCTCTGCTAGCAAATCAGCAGACAAGTTTAATTCATTAAATTTCACGTTATTCTTCTTTCTAAAGGTGGTGCGAAGCCACCCTATAGGGCTTAGTTTATACTTTTCTTTTTATGACGTATTTTCATATACTGGATATAAAATCGTGTTGCTTCTTTTCCACAAAAGAAAAGTACTGTTTTCTTTGCAACCTATCTAGTATAACACAAGAGAGAAGCAAAAGATAGCCCAATCCATCGATAATATCATGTAAACGATTTTTCTGAGAAAGTAAGGCTATAATTTCCACTATTTCATAAACTTTTTTAAAGCGTAGCAGAATTGTGCAAAAGTTTTTTTCTTGTGCTAGAATGAAATTCGAATAGGAGGAACACTAAATGTTAACTTATGATTTAATCGTTATCGGATTTGGTAAAGCTGGTAAAACACTAGCAGGTAAATTGGCTTCAGCTGGTAAAAAAGTTGCCCTCGTTGAACGTAGCAAAGCTATGTACGGTGGAACTTGTATCAACATCGGTTGTATCCCAACTAAAACTTTGCTGGTTGCTGCTGAGAAAGACTTGTCTTTTGAAGAAGTGATTGCTACCAAAAACACTATCACTAGTCGCCTCAACGGTAAAAACTATGCGACTGTTGCTGGTACAGGCGTCGATATCTTTGATGCGGAAGCTCACTTCCTTTCAAATAAAGTCATCGAAATCCAAGCTGGTGATGAAAAGAAAGAACTGACTGCTGAAACAATCGTCATCAACACTGGTGCTGTTTCAAACGTCTTGCCAATCCCTGGACTTGCTACAAGCAAAAACGTCTTTGACTCAACAGGTATCCAAAACTTGGACAAATTACCTGAAAACCTTGGAGTCCTTGGTGGTGGAAATATCGGTCTTGAATTTGCCGGCCTATACAACAAACTTGGAAGCAAGGTTACAGTCCTAGATGCCTTGGATACTTTCCTTCCTCGTGCAGAACCTTCCATCGCAGCTCTTGCTAAACAATACATGGAAGAAGACGGTATTGAATTGCTTCAAAACATCCGTACTACTGAAATCAAAAACGACGGTGACCAAGTGCTTGTCGTGACTGAAAACGAAACTTACCGTTTCGATGCCCTTCTCTATGCAACTGGACGCAAACCAAATGTAGAACCACTTCAACTTGAAAACACAGATATTGAACTAACTGAACGTGGCGCTATTAAAGTAGACAAACATTGTCAAACAAACGTTCCTGGTGTCTTTGCAGTTGGAGATGTCAACGGCGGCCTTCAATTTACTTACATTTCACTTGATGACTTCCGTGTTGTTTACAGCTACCTTGCTGGAGATGGCAGCTACACACTTGAAGACCGTCTCAATGTACCAAATACTATGTTCATCACACCTGCGCTTTCACAAGTAGGTTTGACTGAAAGCCAAGCAGCTGATTTGAAACTTCCATACGCTGTTAAGGAAATCCCTGTTGCAGCAATGCCTCGTGGTCACGTAAATGGAGACCTTCGTGGAGCTTTCAAAGCTGTTGTTAATACTGAAACAAAAGAAATTCTTGGAGCAAGCATCTTCTCAGAAGGTTCTCAAGAAATCATCAACATCATCACTGTTGCTATGGACAACAAGATTCCTTACACTTACTTTACAAAACAAATCTTTACTCACCCAACCTTGGCTGAGAACTTGAATGACTTGTTTGCGATTTAAGTTGAGATTTAATCATATCTAACAGCCCTCTGAGGGCTGTTTTCATTTCTGCGAAATCTCATACTCTTCGAAAATCAAATTCAAACCACGTCAGCGTCACCTTACCTTACTCAAGTACAGCCTGCGGCAAGCTTCCTAGTTTGCTCTTTGATTTTCATTGAGTATCAAATCTGTCTTTTCCCTCTTTTATGATATAATAGAAACATGAAATTAAAAACTACTTTGGGCCTCCTAGCTGGGCGCTCTTCCCACTTCGTTTTGAGCCGTCTTGGCCGTGGAAGTACGCTCCCAGGAAAAGTCGCCCTTCAATTTGATAAAGATATTTTACAAAACCTAGCTAAGAACTACGAGATTGTCGTGGTCACTGGAACCAACGGAAAAACCTTGACAACTGCCCTCACTGTCGGCATTTTAAAAGAGGTTTATGGTCAAGTTCTGACCAACCCAAGCGGTGCCAACATGATTACAGGGATTGCGACAACCTTCTTAACAGCCAAATCTTCTAAAACTGGGAAAAATATTGCCGTTCTAGAAATCGATGAAGCCAGTCTATCTCGTATCTGTGACTATATCCAGCCAAGCTTATTTGTTATCACGAATATCTTCCGTGATCAGATGGACCGCTATGGTGAGATTTACACAACTTACAAGATGATTTTGGATGCTATTCGTAAGGTGCCTACTGCCACTGTTCTCCTTAATGGAGACAGTCCACTTTTCTATAAGCCAGCTATTCCAAATCCTGTAGAGTATTTTGGTTTTGACTTGGAGAAAGGTCAAGCCCAACTGGCTCACTATAAT
Source organism: Streptococcus sp. HMSC073F11 (assembly GCF_001810785.1). Lineage (GTDB taxonomy): Bacteria > Bacillota > Bacilli > Lactobacillales > Streptococcaceae > Streptococcus. The sequence goes on along the minus strand of NZ_KV802690.1, from coordinate 171,453 downwards.
ACCGAAGGGATCCTCTGCCCTGACTGTCAAGGAATCCTCAAATACGAGCATAATACCTATGCAAACTTGGGTGCCTATATCTGTGAAGGTTGTGGATGTAAACGTCCTGAACTAGACTATCGCTTGACAGAATTGGTTGAATTGACCAACAATCGCTCTCGCTTTGTCATTGACGGTCAAGAATACGGTATTCAAATCGGTGGGCTCTACAATATCTACAACGCCCTAGCTGCGGTTGCCATCGCCCGTTTCCTTGGTGCAGATTCGCAACTAATCAAGCAGGGATTTGATAAGAGCCGTGCTGTCTTTGGACGCCAAGAAACCTTCCATATCGGGGACAAAGAATGTACCCTCGTTTTGATTAAAAATCCAGTTGGTGCAACCCAGGCTATCGAGATGATTAAACTAGCTCCTTATCCATTTAGCCTCTCTGTCCTCCTCAATGCCAACTATGCAGATGGAATTGATACCAGCTGGATCTGGGATGCGGATTTTGAACAAATCACTGACATGGATATTCCTGAAATCAACGCTGGCGGTGTTCGTCATTCTGAAATCGCACGTCGTCTCCGAGTGACAGGCTATCCAGCTGATAAAATCACTGAAACAAGCAATCTGGAACAAGTTCTTAAGACAATTGAGAACCAAGACTGCAAGCATGCTTATATTCTGGCTACCTATACTGCTATGCTTGAATTCCGCGAACTGCTGGCTAGTCGTCAGATTGTTAGAAAGGAGATGAACTAATGGTTTATACTTCACTTTCCTCAAAAGATGGCAATTACCCTTATCATCTCAACATCGCTCACCTCTACGGAAACCTCATGAATACATACGGGGACAATGGAAACATCCTCATGCTCAAGTATGTGGCTGAAAAGCTGGGAGCCCATGTGACCGTTGACATCGTTTCTCTCCATGATGACTTTGACGAAAATCACTACGACATCGCCTTTTTCGGTGGTGGTCAAGACTTTGAACAGAGTATCATTGCAGACGACCTACCTGCTAAAAAAGAGAGCATTGACAACTACATCCAAAACGACGGTGTGGTTCTGGCTATCTGCGGTGGTTTCCAACTATTGGGCCAATATTATGTTGAAGCTTCAGGGAGACGCATCGAAGGACTAGGGGTCATGGGCCACTACACCCTCAATCAGACCAATAACCGTTTTATAGGGGACATCAAGATTCACAATGAAGATTTCGATGAAACCTACTATGGTTTTGAAAATCATCAGGGCCGTACCTTCCTCTCAGATGATCAAAAACCGCTGGGACAGGTTGTCTATGGAAATGGAAATAACGAAGAAAAGGTCGGCGAAGGTGTTCATTATAAGAATGTCTTTGGTTCCTACTTCCACGGGCCTATCCTCTCTCGTAATGCCAATCTAGCTTATCGCCTAGTCACTACTGCCCTCAAGAAGAAATATGGTCAGGACATTCAACTCCCTGCTTATGAGGACATTCTCAGCCAAGAAATCGCTGAAGAATACAGTGATGTCAAAAGCAAGGCTGACTTTTCTTAAACAAAGGAAAATGATATCAAAGAACTCCGTTATCTTGTCGGAGTTCTTTTTGTCTGTTCTTTTACCCTTCTCCCTTGCATTTTCTCTCATTTTTTGCCAAAATAGAGGGGTAGAAAGAAGGTAGCATATGTCTAAATTACAACAAATCGTAACATATCTTGAATCAGAAAAACTAGACGTCGCTGTCGTATCTGACCCCGTCACAATCAATTACCTCACTGGCTTTTACAGTGATCCCCATGAACGCCAAATGTTCCTTTTTGTCCTAGCGGATCAGGAACCCCTCCTTTTTGTCCCAGCCCTTGAAGTGGAGCGTGCGAGCAGCACTGTTTCCTTCCCAGTTGTGGGCTATGTGGACTCTGAAAATCCATGGCAAAAAATGAAACATGCTCTTCCACAACTTGACTTCAAACGTGTCGCTGTTGAGTTTGACAATCTCATCTTGACCAAATATCATGGCTTGAAAACAGTTTTTGAAACTGCTGAGTTTAACAACCTCACACCTCGTATCCAACGCATGCGCCTCATCAAATCTGCTGACGAAGTGCAAAAAATGATGGTTGCAGGTCTCTATGCGGACAAGGCTGTTAAGGTTGGCTTTGATAATATTTCTCTTGATAAGACAGAGACAGATATCATCGCCCAAATTGACTTTGCTATGAAGCGTGAAGGTTATGAAATGAGCTTTGATACCATGGTCTTGACTGGTGATAATGCTGCAAATCCACACGGTATTCCAGCAGCTAACAAGGTTGAAAATGATGCTCTTCTCCTCTTTGACCTTGGTGTTCTAGTCAATGGCTACGCATCAGATATGACTCGTACGGTCGCTGTCGGTAAACCAGATCAATTCAAAAAAGATATCTACAACTTGACTCTGGAAGCCCAACAAGCTGCTCTTGACTTTATCAAGCCAGGTGTGACTGCACATGAAGTTGATCGCGCTGCTCGCGAAGTCATTGAAAAAGCTGGTTACGGAGAGTACTTCAACCACCGTCTCGGTCACGGTATCGGTATGGATGTCCACGAATTCCCTTCTATCATGGAAGGAAACGACATGGTCATCGAAGAAGGCATGTGCTTCTCTGTTGAACCAGGTATCTATATCCCTGGTAAAGTCGGCGTTCGTATCGAAGACTGTGGTGTTGTTACCAAGGATGGCTTCGACCTCTTTACAAGCACCAGCAAAGACTTGCTTTATTTTGATTAATATTCTTCGAAAATCTTCCCACAATAAAACGCATAGTATCAAAATTTTTCAACACCTGATACTATGCGTTTTTCTTATTTGAAAGACTTTTGACTCAGCCTCTTTATACTCAATGAAAATCAAAGTGCAAACCAGGAAGTTAGCCGCAGGTTGCTCAAAACAATGTTTTGAGGTTGCAGATCGAAGCTGACGTGGTTTGAAGAGATTTTCGAAGAGTATTACTTAATCTTCTTGATACTTTGACTAAGGATAAATCCTACAATCATCCCTACCATATTTTGCATGAAATTTGGTAAAATTTCTGGTAGGGCTGCAGCCCAGCCATTCATCAATGCAGAACCCAAGGCGTAACCCCCTACCATGGCAATCGTTGCTAAGATAAGGCCTAACCACTGAGTTTTTCCTTTAAATCCTGCGAAAAATCCCTGCAAGCCATGGTTAACCAAGCTAAAGAACATCCACTGAGGATATCCTGATAAGAGGTCAATCAAGAAACCTGCTAGTCCTCCTACTACAGCCCCTTCACGACTACCAAAGTAGAAGGCCGTAAAGAAGACACCCGCATCTAAAAGAGTTAGAATGCCTGTCGGTGTTGGAATTTTTAAGAAATAACCTAGAACCACAGAGAGAGCGGTTAATAGGGATACAAGGGCGATTTTAGTTGTTTTGGTTTGCTTCATATTGTCTTACTCCATACTGATCTGCTTGTGCAATAGCACGATAAACGAAAGCCTTAGAGCTTTCTACTGCTGATAAAAGTTCATCACCTTTAACCAAGTGACTGGCAATGCTAGAGGCAAAGGTACAACCTGCGCCAGCATTTTGCCCTTGAATGACAGGATTTTCTAGGACTGTAAAGTTTTGTCCATCATAAAAGACATCCACAGCCTTGTCCTGACTAAGGCGATTTCCTCCCTTGATAATGACTGCTGGCGCGCCTAAATCATGTAATTTCTGAGCTGCAGTTTTCATATCTTCCAAAGTTTTGATTTCCTGACCAGCCAATAATTCTGCTTCAGGAAGATTAGGTGTAATCACACTGACATAAGGGAAAAAACGAATCAGTTCTTGACAGAGTTCACTTACAGCTACGTCGTGTGTTTCCTTGCAGACCAAGACAGGGTCCAGAACCACAGGTACTCCTGGGCGTTGTTTGATAAAGTCCAATGCCTTCTCAGCTACACTGACAGTTGGTAGAAGACCAATCTTAATACCTGCAAATTCCACATCACACAAGCTATCTAATTCATGTTGAAAAATGGTATCGTCAGTTGGAAAGACTTCAAAGCCTTTTTCTGTCAAAGCTGTCAAACAAGTCACTGCTACAAAGCCATGCAAGCCGTTCAAGGTATAAGTAGCCAAATCCGCGGACAAACCACCACCACTAAAAATATCATTTCCAGAAAGTGCTAAAATACGATTATTCTTCATAACGAATCTCCTTTAAATACAAACCATTTGGTGCTGCAGTGGGACCTGCAAGCTGCCTGTCCTTTTTCTTCAAGATGAGGTCAATCTGCTCTACTGGCATGCGGTTATTGCCGATTTTAAGCAGTGTCCCCACCATATTGCGAATCTGCTTATACAAGAAACCATTTCCTGAAAAGGTAAAAGTCAAAAACTGACCTGTCTCATCAACTGTTAAACTAGCTTCTGTGATGGTGCGAACCTTATCCTCTACACTAGTCCCAGAGGCTGTAAAGCCGGTGAAATCATGAGTGCCTTCTAATTTTTTGATAGCCTCCCGCATCCGTTCCACATCAAGCGGATAAGGAAAGTGGGTGGCATAGTGACGGCGCATAGGATTTTTGGGACGGCCCCTATCCACGATAAACTCATAGGTCTTGCTATGCTTGGCATAACGGCAATGAAAATCATCCGCCACAAGCTCAATCGAAATCACATCAATATCTTCAGGAGACTGGGTGTCCAAAGCAAAACGGAGCTTCTCCTCATCCATCTGATAAGGTAGATCAAAATGAATAACCTGTCCCAGAGCATGAACTCCACTATCTGTCCTACCAGCACCGTGAACAGTAATGGCTTGCCCTTTATTTAACCTGGTCAAGGTTTTTTCAATTTCTTCCTGAACGCTACGCGCATGAGGCTGGCGCTGAAAACCAGCAAAGACGTAACCATCATAGGAAATAGTTGCTTTATATCTTGTCATAATTCCTATTTTATCAAGAAATTAGTCTGTAAACAAGGCCCTAAATCAAATAGTGTCTGGGTACAAAAATCCAAAAAAGAAAAACTTAGTAAACCAATCCTAAGCTCTCTTTTGAAGTAGGTACATGACAAAGATAGAGGTTACAATTAACCAAGATCCTAAGATAGCAAAGACCAACATCCCATTGTGAGTTAATAAGCCAATTGCACCTAGAACGAATGGAGTCGTAAAGGCTCCGAAACTACAGCCTAAAACTGCAAATGAGGTTGCTTGATTGAGGAGTTTAGCTGGAATTCTTTCAGAGACAAGTTGAAAGACTGTCGTCAAGGCTACACTGTAGGCAAAGCCAGCCAGAATACTTCCTGCCACTGCCACCCACAAGGATGGAGACAAGGCAATCACGATTTGCCCTAAGCCGAAGGTAATACCAGACCAGAGGAGCAGTTTCTCTTTAAATATTGAAATCAGGAAAGAAAAACTCACACCAGCCACAATCCCGATTAACTGCATGACACTAAGAACAAAACTAGATAACTGGGCATCTCCCAGTCCTCTTTCCACCATCAGACTTGGAATACGGATGGTAATAGCTGTATTGGTACAAACTACAACCGCCGCTTCAATAGCTAAGATAAAAATCAAGCCCTTCATTTCCCGAGTTAAGCGACTTGCTTCCTTCGTTTTTTTCTTGACTTCTTTCTTTTCTTTTCCATAAGGTACAAAGAGCAGATAAAGGATCAGAACTAAAAATCCAGCACTATAAGCTAAGAAAGTAGCTGTCCAACCAAAGGCCAACAATTGGCCGACTGCCAAGGTAATGAGAGAAGCCCCAACGACCTCTGCAGAACCGCGTAGCCCTAACATCTGAATTCTCGTTTTTCCTTGATAGCGTTCACTAATAATGGAAATGGCCTTGGCATTAATCATCCCAACACCCAAACCAAAAAGAATCCGTGTTCCAAAGACAAAAGGATAAGCTTGGTACCAAAAGGGAGCCGTTCCACTTAGTGATAAAATCAGCAATCCCAAACTGATCTGTAAGCGCTCAGGAAATATTTTTTCTAAGAAACCATTTAGTAATAACATCATCATGATTCCAAAGGAAGGTAAGCTCGCCAAGAGCTCAATTTGTTCCTTAGGATAACCTTGATAATAGTCAAACATAGCTGGCAGGGCACTCGAGATGGAAAAGGATGTAATCAAAACGAGAGAGAGAGCCAAAATACTGGCCCGTTCTAAAAATTGTTTCATGAAATCTCTTTCTATATTTCTCTTAATCTTCTACTTTTTTGATAGTTATCAAACAGGCAAGAAAAGAAGAAGCCTCTTTGGTGTATAGACTCCTTCTTAAACTAGAAAATGAATCCCTTGTGTCTTATACTCAATGAAAATCAAAGAGCAAACTA
>NZ_KV802690.1:129799-165038 GCF_001810785.1 Streptococcus sp. HMSC073F11 | reverse complement strand
TGAGGTTGTAGATGAAACTGACGAAGTCAGTAACTATATATACGGCAAGGCGAAACTGACGTGATTTGAAGAGATTCTCGAAGAGTATTAGGATGACTTTCTCTTGATTTGCTTAATAAAGTAGAAGATAAATCCTGCCACCATATAGGCAACAAAGATAATCAGACACCACTTGAACACGACATCCCAACCCTTGTTCACATTCAAAAAGAAGTAAGGGAAGGGACTGACCTTAGAATTAGGAACATCAAGTTTCAGTACCAAGCCATTAAAAAGAGCAAAAATCATATAAAGCAAGGGTAAAATCGTCCACACAATTGGATCCCAAATCTTGTATTGACCCTGTTTGTCAAAAAAGAGGGTATCTGCTAAAAACCAGAGGGGAACGATATAGTGGCAAAGGAAATTTTCTAGAGTATAGAAATTAGTCGCAATGGGTGCCAAGAGGAAATGGTAAATCACACAGGTAATCATGATACTCATGGTGACCCCACCTTTTAAGCGCAAGAGACTTGGTCTTTGCCAGTTTTCACCTAAACGGCTCATAACCTTTAGGAGATAGAGCGTAAAAATCGCGACTAAAAGGTTGGACAGAACCGTATAATAGAGCAACATCCCAAATCCACCATGCTTGGCGATTTCAAGATAAACTCCCGTAAAAGCCGCTAGAAACAAGAAGATACGGCTATAAAATACAAGTTTATAGTGTTTTGACATGCTTAAATTTTCTTCACAAACTCTGATTTGAGTTTCATGGCACCAAAGCCATCAATTTTACAGTCGATATTGTGGTCGCCCTCTACGATGCGGATATTTTTCACGCGCGTCCCTTGTTTCAAATCTTTTGGCGCACCTTTTACTTTCAAGTCCTTGATGAGGGTTACAGTATCACCGTCAGCCAATTTATTCCCGTTGGCATCGATAGCAACAAGGCCCTCTTCTACATCTGCAACTTCAGCAGGATTCCACTCATGAGCACACTCTGGGCAAACCAGTAGGGCACCGTCTTCGTAGACATACTCTGAGTTACATTTTGGGCAATTTGGTAGGTTGTTCATGGTTTCTCCTTATCATCATTCACTATTCTTTGAAAATCAAAATTTCTCGAACAGCAACTATTATACCTTAAAATCAGCATTTTGACAAATTTAGAAAAAAACCGATATCAATCTATCGGCTTCTCTACATTTACATTCTTTTTTCAGCTTCTGCTTTGATTTTTTCAACTACTTCTTGAATGTTCAAGCCAGTTGTATCAAGGTAGACAGCGTCCTCTGCTTGTTTGAGAGGCGAAGTCTCACGATGACTATCCTTGTAGTCACGCGCAGCAATTTCCTCTTTTAGGGTTTCAAGGTCTGTTTCAATTCCCTTGGCAATATTTTCCTTGTAACGACGCTCTGCTCTTTCATCTACCGAAGCTACTAGGAAAATTTTCAATTCTGCTTGTGGCAATACAACAGTCCCAATATCGCGACCGTCCATGACAATCCCACTTTGCTGGGCAATCTCTTGTTGGAGAGAAACTAGTTTCTCACGAACTTCAGGAATCGCCGCAATAGCAGAAACGTGATTGGTCACTTCATTTTCACGGATAGGATGGGTAATATCCACATCTCCTACAAAGACAAGCTGTTCCCCAGTTTCTGAACGCCCAAAACTAATTGGATGCTGGTCTAACAAGGTTAGAAGTGCTTCAACTTCTTCTACTCCTAACTGGTTTTTAAGAGCCATATAAGTCGCTGCACGATACATGGCACCTGTATCGAGGTAGGTATAACCAAAATCCTTGGCAATAATCTTTGCGACCGTACTCTTACCACTGGAAGCTGGACCATCGATAGCAATTTGAATCGTCTTCATTTATGACTCCTATCTAGTCTTAATCACATCTCCAGGATTTGCAAACCAAGATCCTGTAGCCATATGCCCAGGATTCAATGCTTCTAATTGAGCAATTGAAATACCTGCACGAGCGGCAATGGCTGCTTCTCCTTCTCCAGCCATAACTTTTGTAGTTCCTTCTGGATCATTTGGATGTTCTGAGCTACTAGATGACTCTTCTACCTTCTCCTCTGAACTAGAAGATGCCTGCTCTGAACTACTACTAGAAGTAGAAGAAACTTGCTCTACTTTTGTATCTGAATCGTGAAAATCTTTCAAGGCTGCTGTGCGATTACTCCCACCTGACGAAAGATAGATCAGAACAATAATCATCACGACTACAATCACAAAGAAAATACTTGCTAAAATAGTCAAGATACGATTAGCCAGCACTCCTCCACCTTGTTCTCTCTTACGACGTTCTGATCTTGTTTCTTCCTGATTCTCATAAATATCTTCTTGCCACGGTTCTTTTGCCATACCTTACTCCTTGTTTTTTTTTACTTTTCTTATTACAATATAAATATGAAAATCACACTTATACCTGAACGCTGCATTGCCTGTGGGCTTTGCCAAACTTATTCTGAATTATTTGATTACCATGATAATGGAATCGTGCGTTTTTACGATGACCCTGACCAACTAGAAAAAGAAATTTCTCCTAGCCAGGACGTCATAGAAGCTGTTAGAAACTGTCCGACACGTGCCTTGATTAAAGATTAACTATAATATCGACAAGAACGTTCCACTCCTTCTAGTTTAGCATATTTCCATGCAAAATTATAGTCTTTTCTCTTTATTTTTTTCTGTAAAATCAGGAAGGTCACTTTTGTCTTTGATAAGATAAAGTGGTCTTTTTTTAGTCTCCAGATAAATTTTACTGATGTACTTGCCGAGAATCCCAATGGTCAAGAGTTGAATGCCTCCAAGAAAGAGAATGACAGCCATCAGAGAGGTCCAACCTGATGTCGGATTTCCCAAAATGAGGGTCCGAACCACAACAAAAAAGGTCATGAGTAGAGAAATAAAACAAGATAGGAGACCCGCTACAAAAGCTATAATCAAGGGAAAATCTGAAAAATTGACAATCCCCTCAATGGAGTAGAAAAAAAGTTGCCTAAAATTCCAACTGGTCTTGCCAGCCTGCCTTTCGACATTTGGATAGTCCAGATAGTGGGTTTTAAAACCCACCCAGGCAAAAAGTCCCTTTGAAAAACGATTAGACTCGGTCAAAGCTAAAATAGCATCGACTACAGACCTTCTCATTATGCGAAAATCACGGACACCTGACGGCAGGGCTACTGGACTGATTTTTTGCATGAGGCGGTAAAAGAGATTGGCGCATAAACTGCGAAAGAAGGGTTCCCCTTTCCGACTAGTTCTTCGTGTCCCAACGCAGTCCAAGTCTGCATTCTGATCTAGTAAGGCTTTCATCTCAAGCAACATTCTAGGAGGATCTTGGAGGTCCGCATCCATTACCACCACCAAATCTCCTGTCGCATACTGCAGGCCTGCATAGAGGGCTGCTTCTTTGCCAAAATTTCGAGAGAAAGAAAGATAATGCACTGCCGGATTTTGTTCCCGATAGACCTTTAAGAGTTCCAAGGTCCCATCACTCGATCCATCATCGACAAAGACATACTCGATTTCTGTTCCCAAATCAGGAATCAAATCTTCCAAAGCCTGATAAAAAAGAGGAAGTACTTCCTCTTCGTTTAAACAGGGGACAATGATTGAAATCACCATCTTAGTCTTCAAATCCATTTGGATGCTTGCTTTGCCAACGCCATGCGTCTTCACACATTTGGGTGATGTCTAGTTCTGCTTCCCAACCAAGTTCTGCTTTGGCTTTTGCTGGGTCTGAATAGCAGGCTGCGATATCACCTGGGCGACGGTCTACAATGCGGTAAGGAATCGGACGTCCCACTGCTTTTTCCATGTTTTGGATAATTTCAAGAACTGAGTAGCCTTTACCTGTTCCAAGGTTATAAACGTTTAGGCCTGAACCTTTTTGGATTTTTTTCAGAGCTGCAACGTGACCTTTAGCCAAATCGACAACGTGGATATAGTCACGAACACCAGTTCCGTCTTCCGTATCGTAATCATCTCCAAACACTTGCACTTGCTCTAATTTTCCAACGGCTACTTGAGTCACATATGGCAAGAGGTTGTTTGGAATACCATTTGGATTTTCTCCTAGGTCTCCACTTTCATGAGCTCCGATTGGGTTAAAGTAACGAAGCAAGACCACATTCCATTCTGAGTTTGCCTTGTAGATATCGGTCAAAATTTCCTCAAGCATGAGTTTGGTACGGCCATATGGATTGGTCACTGAAAGTGGGAAATCTTCCAAGATTGGCACTGTATGAGGATCTCCGTAAACTGTCGCAGAAGAACTGAAAATGATGTTTTTACAGTTGTTTTCTTCCATGACCTTCAAAAGACTAACAGTTCCAGCGATATTATTGTCATAGTAGGCAAGAGGAATACGGGTAGATTCACCGACAGCCTTCAAGCCAGCAAAATGAATGACACCAGTTGGTTCTTCTTGCTTGAAAATATCTCTGAGTGTATCTGTGTCACGGATATCTGCCTCATAAAACGGAATTTCAACTCCTGTGATTCTTTCAACAACTTCTAAACTTTTTCTGTTACTATTAACAAGGTTATCCACCACAACAACTTGATGACCTGCTTGGATTAACTCAATAACAGTGTGGGTTCCGATAAAACCTGCTCCACCCGTTACCAAAATCTTTTCTTGCATCTTCTTTCCTCGATTCTCAGATTATTTTTTCTTATTTTACCATTTTTGATAGGGAATGTCATTTGCCATCCTAGAGGGTAGGATAAAATTTCAGTAAAATGCTTATTCGCTTTTTACCCGTTTGACATAGTTTTCAATTGGGTAGTTTAGAGGGTCCAAGGTCAACTCCTTGTCTTGGATCAGTTGAGCTAGATGGTAACCAATGATAGGACCAGTTGTGAGGCCTGAGGAACCTAGTCCACTAGCAGCATAGACACCTGATAAGCCAGGTACTTGTCCAAAGAAAGGAGAGAAATCACTGGTATAGGCACGGATTCCCACACGCTCAGCTCTTGAAGTCGCTACTGCCAAGACTGGATAGTGAGGCAAGGCTGCCTCCTCCATTTGTTGGAGTAAGGTTTCATCTACCGTCAAATCAAATCCCATATCATTTTCATGGGTAGCGCCTAGGGATAATTTCCCACCTGCAAAAGGAATCAAATCCCACTCCCCTTCTGGCATAACAACAGGGTAAGCTTCCATGTCTTGGGCAAGTTGATAATCTCGGAGTTGCCCCTTTTGGGGACGAACATCTACTTCATAACCTAAAGGCTCTAACAGATGTCCCAACCAAGCTCCCATCGCCAAAATAACCTGATCAAACACCTCTTCGTCAATCTGGTAACCTGATGCTAAAGGTATCAGAGTCACTTTTTCTTTGACCAGCTTGACCTGACTGGCTTCCAGCAAACGAGTCACTAAAAGTTGGCCATCTACTCTCGCTCCACCAGAAGCATAGAGCAGGTGATCAAATTCCTGCAAGCCAGGGAATAATTCATTAGCTGATGCTGAGTCCAGAATGGCTAATTGCCCTATCAAAGGAGATTCTTCTCTACGCTGGAGGGCTAGTTGATAGAGTTCTTCCAACTTAGTTTCATCCTTTTTCAGGAGAAAGACTCCCGAACGCTGGTAAAAGTCGATTTCTTGTCCTGACTTCTCTAAATCTGCTAATAAATCCACATAAAAGTCAGCCCCCAAGCGCGCCATTTTGTACCAGGCCTTATTGCGGCGTTTGGAAAACCAGGGGCTGATAATTCCTGCTGCGGCCTTAGTAGCCTGACCTTGTCCATGATCAAAGACTGTTACTTCTAGATCACTTTCTTTCGAGAGGTAGTAGGCAGCTGTTGCACCTACAATCCCTGCTCCAATAATGGCAACTTTTTTCATTGTCTTCACCTTCTAACTAGATATGGTGGAAAGGATTGGTCGATGCTTGACTAGGTAAGATATCAATAGTCCAGCCTTTTTCCTCTTTCCATTGATTAAGAAGCTCTGCAATTTTTTCTACAAAAAGCACTTCGATATAGTGACCTGGGTCCAAGGCTAGCAAGCCATCAGACAGCATATCCTGAGCAGTGTGGTAGTAAATATCACCAGTGATATAAACATCTGCCCCCTTTGCCAAAGCATCCTTATAGAAAGACTGCCCGCTACCACCACAGATGGCCACTCTTGAAATAGGCTTCTGCAAATCTCTCTCTTGATAATGCACCAATCGAAGGCTATCTAAACCAAAGACTTGCTTGACATGCTGGGCCAATTCCCCAAATGTCTGAGGCTGAACATTCCCAATACGTCCAATTCCACGTTCAGGACCTGTCTCCTGCAGATAAGTCGTTTCCTCGATACCTAGCATCTGACAGAACCAATCATTGAGGCCATTTTCAACGATGTCAATATTGGTATGGCTGACATAAACTGCGATGTCATGCTTTATCAAATCAATGTAAATCTGATTTTGTGGACGGCTAGCTACCAAATCCTTGATGGGACGGAAAATCGGCGCATGCTTGACAATAATCAAGTCTACACCCTTTTCAATGGCTTCAACCACCGTTTCTTCACGAATATCGAGAGCCACCATGACCCTTTGGATATCCTTGTCTAAAGTACCAATTTGCAGACCACGACTGTCTCCCTCCATGGAAAATTCCTGAGGGCAAAAGGCTTCATACGCATTAATCACTTCACTTGCTAACATGGAGAACCTCCTTGATGGCTTGAATTTTATCTACTAGAACTTGACGTTCTTCCAGATTTTTTTCTGGGATTTGTCCGAGGGCAAACTCTAGCTTAACAGCTTCTTTTTGCCATTTTTGGACAAAGACTGGACTGACCTCTTTGGACAAGAAGGGACCAAAGCGAACATCACTAGCTGATAGCTTCATTTGTCCTGCTTCCACCACCAAAATCTCGTAAAACTTGTCAGCCTCTTCTAAGATACTTTCAGCTACAATCTGAAATTCGTTCTCTTGTAGCCAGATACGCAAGTCGTCTTCACGATTATTGGGTTGGAGGATTAAACGCTCTACATTAGCTAACTTGTCCAAGCCTTCTTCTAAAATCCTGGCAATCAAACGACCACCCATACCAGCAATGGTAATGACCGATACCTTATCTGCCTCTTCAAAGGCTGCCAAGCCATTTGCTAAACGGACTTGGATTTTCTCCTTTAACCCGTGACTTTCAACATTTTTAACCGCGGACTGGTAGGGACCTTCTACAACCTCACCTGCAATGGCACTTTTGATTTGTCCTCTTTCGACCAACTCGATAGGCAGATAAGCATGGTCACTCCCCACATCTAGTAAAATGGCTCCCTGTGGCACAAAGGAAGCCACTAATTCTAATCTCTTTGAAATCATCTTCTCTCACTTTCCAAACTCTATTACCTCTTATTATACCACATTTCAGCTGGCAATCTTGTACCTAAAAAGACCGCAATCCACAGATTGCAGCCTTTCTTTATTTTCTAGCTTGGTAGCGACTGGTCAAAATGAAAATCACGGTAAAGACCAACATCATGACACCATAAACAGGTAATGTTTGTCCTGTTAAGGTTGAAATTTCAAGTAGTTTTTGAATTCTTGGGAAGAGAGCTGTAGCTAGGAAGCCTCCTACTGACCAAACAATCAAGAGGACACGCCATAGGGTAAATGGCATGCAGGCTCTAAATACGGATAAGAAACCAATTGACCCCAAGAGATAATAGAGTAGAGTTGAGATTTCTAACTCAGACCAACCTTGGCTACTTCCAAATATTTTCACAAAAAGAACGCTGAACACAACCATGAGAGCACTTGGTAGAGCACGAAGCATGGATCTTCTGAGGAAGTTTGGCTCAACAGGTTTGATATTTCGCTCAAAAGTCAGAACGAATGGTGGGAAACCTTCCACGAACTGGTCAATCATGGTAATCTGGATCGGAATGAAAGGGAAGATCAAGATCCACTCAGATCGTCCCAGAAGAGCACTGGCGATACAGATAACTGCGAGCAAGAAAGAATAGATGGTCTTTATCAAGAAAATCGGGGCGATATGGGCAATGTTATTGACCACGCGACGACCTTCAAAGAGAATCTCAGGAACATCATTAAAGTCAGAGTTCAAGAGAACCAGATTGGCAATCTGACGCGTCGCCGGATCCCCTTCCGCCATCACGATAGAACAATCCGCCTCACGAAGGGCGAGAATATCATTGACTCCGTCTCCTGTCATAGCTGTTGTATGCCCCGCTTTTTTCAGTGTTTGGATAATGAGTTTCTTTTGATGAGGGGAAACACGTCCGAAAATAGCTGTCTCCTCAGCCATAGTAATCAATTCCTCATCCGTGATTTTCGAGCAATCTACATAACTGTCATAGTCCGCAAAACCAGCCTTCTGGGCAATACTGGACACTGTAACTGGATTGTCACCAGAGATGATCTTGAGACCCACTTCCTGAGAACGGAGATAGTCCAACGTCTCTGCTGCTCCCTCTCGAATCGGATCCAAGATTTCCAGCAGGGCCAGAGCCTGAATATCAGATGGTTTCTGTGGTTTGTGATGGTCTAATTTCTCCTGACTGAGAGCTAAGACCAAGACACGTGACCCTCTCTCCAAGGCCTCCCTGGCTTCTGGGGCTTCAGAGTCCAGCAACATCTCAGGCGCACCTAAGAAAACTGTCCCCAAACCTTCCAATTCCATAGCTCCCCACTTGCGGTCGCTGGAGAAGGGAAGATTAGAGAGCATAGGATAGGCTACTTGGCCTTGGAATCGCTGGCGAATAGCTTGGGCAGTTGGATTTTTATCCTCACTGTGGGCCATGTAGCTGGCCAAAATGCTGGCAATAGTCTCTTCACCATAAGTTGCCGTCAGTGGAAGAACAGCCTCCACCTGCATCTTTCCTTGGGTGATGGTGCCCGTCTTGTCCAAACAGAGCATATCCACGCGTGCCAAGGTCTCAACAGAGTACATCTCCTGCACCAAGACCTTTTTCAAGCCCAACTTAATCACCGCAGTCAAAAGCGAAGTAATGGTCAAAAGGGCAATTCCCTTAGGTAACATCCCCAGAAGGGCTGTCGACGAATTTACAACGGACGACTTAAGAGGCAAGCCTTTTAAAAGCAAGGCTTCTAGTAAGAGAGCCAGACCAAAAGGAATGATAATCTTCCCAGTAAAACCAGCTAGCCTGTCCAACGATTTCATGATACGAGAGTTGATTGGTTTAACGGTCTTGGCTTCCAGCATGAGTTTGGCAGCATAGTTATCAGATCCAACATGGTGAACTTGAGCTAAAACTGCCCCACTGGCTAAGAAACTTCCTGACAAAAGCAAGCCATCCACTTCCTTTTGCACCAAATCACTTTCCCCCGTCAACATGGCTTCATTGACTTCCGCAAAGCCTTCCAAAACCAAGGCATCACTGGGAATCTGCTCTCCTGCAGATAAACGAATGACATCTCCTAACACCAATTCTTCAGGATTCAGAGCCACTTCTTGGCCATCACGAATAGTCTTGACCTTTTCCTTGGTCATAAGATTGAGCTTGTCCACCATGTGTTTGGCCCGCAGCTCGGTCACAATTCCAGAAAAAGCGTTAAAGCAGATAACAGCAAAGAAGACCAAATTGCTCCAAGCCTGCACAAAGGCTAGTGCCAAAGCAATGGCAAAGTTTAAAGCGTTAAAAAGGGTAAAGACATTTCGTTTAACGATTTGCCAAGTGCTAGTACTGGCCGATGCAGTAAAATCATTGACCAAGCCCTTAGCCTGTCTTTCCTTGACATCTCTTTGGGTTAATCCCATAATCTTATTTTTATCCATAAATTCTATCATATCATTTTTTCTAAAAGAATTCTAATCTCACCCCAAATATGCACCTAGTCAAGGGAAAAGTTTGCCAGCCCTCCTTTGATAAGGTATAATAATAACAAGAAAATAATCGAAGGAGATCGCATGTTTTATACTTATTTACGTGGATTGGTTGTCTTGCTCCTATGGTCCATCAATGGCAATGCCCATTATCATAATACTGATAAAATTCCTAATCAAGATGAAAATTATATTTTGGTTGCACCTCACCGCACCTGGTGGGATCCAGTTTATATGGCCTTTGCGACCAAACCAAAACAATTTATCTTTATGGCCAAAAAAGAGCTCTTTACCAACCGTATCTTTGGCTGGTGGATCCGTATGTGTGGCGCCTTTCCTATCGACCGAGAAAAACCTAATGCCTCTGCCATCAAGTACCCTATCAACGTCCTCAAAAAAAGCGACCGCTCTCTCATCATGTTTCCAAGTGGGAGCCGTCACTCAAACGATGTCAAGGGTGGCGTAGCCCTGATTGCCAAGATGGCCAAAGTCAGTATCATGCCGGTTACCTACACAGGTCCCATGACCTTGAAAGGTTTGGTTAGCCGTGAACGTGTGGATATGAACTTTGGAAATCCTATCGATATCTCAGACATCAAGAAAATGAATGATGAAGGGATTGAAATGGTTGCAGACCGTATCCAAGCAGAATTCCAACGTCTGGACGAAGAAACCAAGCAATGGCACAATGATAAAAAACCAAACCCACTCTGGTGGTTTGTCCGCATCCCAGCCCTCATCCTTGCTGTGATTGTTGGTATCCTAACAATTATCTTTACCTTCATCGCAAGCTTTATCTGGAATCCAGATAAGAAGAGAGAGAAACTTGGTTAAAAAATACAATTATCCCTTGGCTTTTACCAAGGGATATTTCTTTTATGAAATTTTCCATTTTTGGGCCAACCAATTGGAAAAGGCTAGGAATCGTTCAGCCACTTGCTCATGATGCCCATAGGGATCAAAGACAAACTGACCAGTTGGATAGCATTGCTGAAGACTGGTATGAATCTGCTCGGCATAGACTGGTGCCTGAGCCAAGCGATTGGTATGATGGGCTCCTTCTGTTTGACCATTCTGTAAATACAGTAAACAGTCCAAATTTTTCACCTTTTCTTCCCTGCAATAAGTCGTAAAATCAGGATACCAAAAGGAACCACAGATAGAGAAGACACAGGGGACCTTGTCAAAGCTGAAAAGACTGTATACTGCCACCAAACCACCTAGTGAGTATCCTCCATAAGCAAGGCGATTTTTGTCCAGACGATAAAGTGACTGCAACTTGTCTAAAAGACCTCCAAATAAATGACTATGATAGGTATTTGCCTGACCGCCAAAATCTGGAGCCCCATCTCTCAGAGCAGCTGCCTTCCATGGAGTGTAATCGTCTAGGCGATTTTTAGAGGTCAAGCCCACTAAAATTACAGATTCTGAAAGGGAAGATAGAAAATTCAAGTTTCCATCATTCAAGAGAATAGCTGGATAGGTTTGGTTGGGATCATAGGTCGAAGGAAGGCTGATCTTAACTTGAATCCCTTCCCAATCAAACTCATTATTTATTGATAAAGTCATTGATTTTCTCAAGGGAATCAATCACTGCTGGACCATAGTCCATCAACTCATCGTAAGAAATGGTCATGATTTTTTGATTCTTAATTGCAGGAACGTTTTCCAAAACTTCATTTGCCTTCATCAACTCTACTGCGTTGGCATCCAATTTTTTGTTGCGGTCGCTGGTTACATAGATAATCAATTCAGGATCCATTGACACGAGATTTTCCAAGGTTAAGCCTGATGTTCCCGTTGCGACGTTGGTATAACCAAGTTGATTTAGAAGGCTCTCTTGCAAAGCAGACTTGTAAGCGCCGAAGGTTTCGTCGTTATAAGCAACCATAATCAAAGCCTTTTTCTTTTCACCTTGGCTTGCTGGGTTTGCTTTCTTAACAGCGTCAATTTTAGCTTGTAATTGGGCTGCGTATTCATTGGCCTTGTCCTGAACATTGAAAATCATTCCAAGATTTTTGACATCTTCTACGATATTTCCCAAATCTTGCTGAATCGTTGAGAGAGAAGCTTTTTGTGTATAGACTGGGATTTTGTTTTCATTCCAAGTGCTAACTGTTCCCAAGGATTTTTCAGAAAACATCATGTTTCGACCCATCACCGCATCTGGTTCATAAGAAAGGACTGTTTCTTGTGAGACTGTTTTTTTGTCCCCAATTTGAGGAATCGTCGCAATCGCGTCCTTGTATTTGTCCGTCACAGCATTGTCAGGGTTGAGCATGCCAGCAATTTTATCCTTCAAGCCTAACTCCAATAAGATTTCAGTGGTTGAAAGATTGTTGGTGATAACTTTTTCAGGTGCCTTGTCAAAGACTTGTTCGACTTCATTTCCCTTAGCGTCATAGGTCTTGACCGTTAACGGATAAGTCGTCTCTGCACTGGCCTTTTGACTTGTTTCTGTGCTAGACTGTGTGGTAGCTTTTTCTGTAGTAGTGTTACCACAAGCTGCCATGGTTAAGGTAGCTACTGTTACGAGTAAAATGCTTAGTGTTTTTTTCATCTTATTTTCCTTTTCTTTCTTATAAATAGTGAATCATGGCTTGCTGATCCTCGGTCCAAGTAACCTGACTTTGAACTCCGTATACAGTTTGCAATGACTCAGGGGTGATGGTCTCCTTTGGAGTCCCTTGGTAAAGGATTTCTCCCTCTTTCATCAGATAGAGATAATCCGAATAGCGACAAGCAAGTTGAATATCATGCAGGACAGCTAGAACATTGACCTTAAGATTCTTCACAATAGCCAACAAGTCTAACTGATACTTGATATCCAGGTGATTGGTTGGCTCGTCCAGAAGCAAGAGAGTCGGTTCTTGCGCTAAGGCGCGTGCTAATAAGACTCGCTGTTTCTCCCCCCCTGACAGAGACGAATAGAGACGAGTTTTCTTCTCAAGCATATCCACCTTGACGAGAGCATCTTGAACGAGGGCATAATCCCTTTCCTTTTCCTTCTGTAGAAAAGAGAGGTGGGGAGTTCTGCCCAGCAAGACGATTTCCTCAACTGTACAATCAAACTGCAATTGATTAAACTGGGTGACAACTGCCATTTGCTTGGCTGTTTCTTTGAGTGACCAATGCTCCAGTGGCTTTCCATCTAAGCTTATCAAGCCTTTGTCCGCCCTTTCCTGACGATAGAGGAGTTTAAGCAGACTGGTTTTCCCACTTCCATTTGGCCCTAGTATCGTGTGAAATTGATGCCCCTCAACCTTAAGAGAAACTCCTTTGAGGATTTTTTTCTCTCCTAGTCCAAAGTGGACATCCTGACAAATCAAGTCCATATCAGGCCCTCACCTCCTTTCGCCTACCTCCTACAATGTAGATGAAGAAGGGAGCACCTACCAAGGCTGTGAAAATACCAATCGGCAGCTCGGCATTTGGAATGATGACACGAGAAAGTACATCTGCCCAGACGACAAAGAGGGCACCCAGTAAGGTCGCAACGGGAAAAAGTCTCCTGTAATTCGTTCCTACTAAGCCTCGAGCTAAGTGAGGAGTAATGAGACCAACAAATCCAATAATCCCACAGGTTGCTACTAAGACTGCTGTCAGCACAGCCACCATGGTCACATAAAGATACCAATAGAAGCGTAAGGGTATCCCCAAAGTTAAAGCAGCCTCATCTCCCATCATCATCGCATTAAAAACACGATACTGAGTAGAGAAAAATAGAAAGGCCATTCCTACTACTATAGTTGGCAGGACTAAGTCAGACCAGGTAGTCCCGGCAAGCGAGCCCATGGTCCAAAACTTAATGGTCATCACACTGTCCGCATTAGCGCCAACTGAGATAATAAAGTTGGAAAAAGCCAGAAAGAGAGCATTGACCACCGTTCCTGATAAAATCAGACTGGAAGTCGTCATCCTTCCCTGCATAGAGGCAATGATGAGGACAGCGACTGTTGCCAAAATAGCTCCAAGAAAAGCTCCAAGGCTAATCATCACTTTTAAACCGAGAATGATGCTCAAGGTTGCTCCTAGAGTTGCACCCGCAGAGATGCCTAAGACATAGGGCTCAGCGATAGGGTTGTTTACCGTGGACTGCATCACGCTACCACACATGGAAAGACCAGCCCCTACTATCAGGCCTAACAATACTCGGGGGAACCTCATGTTCCATACAATGGCAAGAGTAGACTTGGAAACCTCTCCTATCTCAAGAGGAATCCCCAATCTGCTCAAAATAATCCGATAGGTATCTCCTAGATCAATTGCAACAGACCCCATAGAAACAGCTAAAAAGAGGGAAATTCCTAAAACACCTAGCAAAATACCTAAAAGTAAAACAAACTGCAGATTCTGTCGGCTTCCAGAAAATTTGGAAAGCATGAAAACCTCCTTTGATAGAATCTTAAAAATTTAGAAAATTCTCATGAAAAGTATACCATATTTTCAACTGCGTAACAAGATGAGAACAAATGAATATAGTTGGTTTTATTGTGCTAGGAACCGTAACCGAAGATTAAACTTGAGTATGTCGAGGTAAGGTGACAACATAAAAAGCCCTCTGAAAATCAGAGAGCCAATTTGAGCTCGGGCTAAAATCCTAGTGAAACAAAAAAATCTACACGATCAGAAAAGTCTCTATCGTGCCATTTTCATACATGATGTATAGTCCAAGTAGAATGAATACTAAGGGCACAATGATTCGCTCGTATTTTTCAATTGTCTCGAATATTAACGGAATAGAGGATAACACCCGACTAAGCTCGCATAAGATAATTATGCCGATTACAAACACAAGCAACGCCACGAGGGTCTGTGACCAATCTAACGAAGCAAAATAAGGTATATAGATACCTAAATTATCTCCGCCAGACGCAATTGTCAGCAATGTAACTGTCCAAAACAGTTGATTTGCCTTGCTTTGTTCTAATCTTTCAATAATTTCTTCCTCTTCTTCCTCTTCTTCCTCACCTTCTCCAACAATTGCAAAGCGAATCCCTAAATAGATAGGGATTAAACCAAGCAATCCAACCATCCATTCTTCAGGCACGAAATTAACGACATAAGCAGCAACTAAACTCGCCCCTACAAGTAAGCCTGTGCCTAGATATTGCCCCGCATAAATATGCCATTTTTGTTTATTCTGTGATAGCTGTGCAAATAAAATAAATAAAATAATTAAATAATCGATACTGGTGGAAACATAAACACCAATAGCAGATATGATTGTCTGTCCCATAAAAAACCTCCTGTATTGGTCAGTAATAAATCAGCAGATTTTAGGAGAGCACAGACACATTAATTTAGCTATCGCTAGTGGGTAATGTCGAACATAGGAAAGCATTTTACTCCTCCTCAAAACGTAGTTACAAAGTAATTTCTAACTGGAATTCGGTGACTACTTCCATGTAAAGTATAACATACTATACTTTACTTCGTAAAGTGTGGGCTCTCCGAAGGGGCTTGCAGACAGCTACTCGGCTTTTCAAGCCGAGTAGCTACGCACCCTTATGGTGTAATTAGCTGATACCATTTGAGGTTTTTGTAGTCTCCAAAATTGTGACCGATAAAACCTCAATAAAAGAGCCCTCTGAAGTCCGAGAGCTGATTTGAGCCCGGGCTAAAATCCTAGTGAAAAAGATGAAACTCCTTGTGTTCATCGAACACTGTGTCATTTCCCTATTTTCATACGGATTTCTTACGCCCTTAGCATCATGATTCTTGCTGGATAAACCGTTTATAGACTAGACGGCGAGAAGAAGAATGTACGAAACTTTCAGTGAAACAAAAAAATCTCCCCGAAGGGAGATCATTCTGGTTTATTTTACCTTACAGTGCTAGGAACCGTAACCGAAGATAATACTTGAGTATATCGAGGTAAGGTGACAACGCAATGTAAGTGGAAAATAAAGCAGATTAGCGACGAAGTCCTAGAGAGTTGATCAACTCACGGTAACGGTTAACGTCGTTTTTACGCAAGTATGCAAGCAAGTTACGACGGCGACCGATTTTTTTCATCAATCCACGGTAAGTAGCGTGGTCTTTTTTGTGTTGTTTGATGTGTTCGTTAAGGTGGTTGATTTCCCAAGTAAGGACAGCAACTTGAACCTCTACTGAACCTGTATCACCTTCGTGACGTGCATATTGTGCGATGATTTCATTTTTTTTCTCTTTTGAGATTGCCATGATGTTTCTCCTTTTTATTTGGCTTCATCCGAGTGACAGGTTGGCATGCCTGTAACCAAGAAGAAGTTATTTGTCTTTACGACAATCCCTATTCTACCAATAACTAACTTCTTTGTCAACAGATTTACTTTCTTGTTTTAAACATGCTATAATAATCATAGCAAGAGATTTAAGTTATCTGTTTTTTTAAAACGAGGTGATTATCATGCGTAGATTCTATTTCCATCTCCCCTACTATCTGGTCATATCCTTCTTTTATTGGCCACTTTATGAGTTGTTCTTGCTAGTTGTTTCTGACCCCCTTACACTCAAGGGACTCTATATAAACAATCTTCTCTTCTTTACACCTCTGGTAATCTTGATTATATCGCTACTCTATAGCTACCGTTTCCGTTTCTCACTTTGGTGGTTAATTGGTAACGGACTGCTCTTTTGCTTTACTATCATAACCTTTGGTGAATTTATCTGGTTTTACTTTTTAGCCTATGAAATCTTTGCTCTGGTGGGCATGGCTTCCGGTATTGGTATCAAGTATATTCTACAAAAAATGAAAAACAAAAAACTTTCACAAAATCCTTGAAAAATCTCACAATCATGCTATAATAATCCATAGAGACAAGTCACTTAGTCCCTTTCTACTAGAGAGTGCGTGGTTGCTGGAAACGCATAGGAAGCCTAAACTGATACTACTCTTGAGTTTTTTATGAAAACATAAAACGGTGGCCACGTTAGAGCCAATCAGAGGTGTCCCTCTTTTTTGAGGAACATAAATGAAGGTGGAACCACGTTGCGACGTCCTTTCGAGGATGTCGCTTTTTGTTTTTCTAGCTTTCACAGTCCTCTGTCCCTGTTTTCAGAATAGGGTTAACACATTCGTCAATAATATAAGTAAGGAGAACATCATGATTAACATTACTTTCCCAGATGGCGCTGTTCGTGAATTCGAATCCGGCGTTACAACTTTTGAAATTGCCCAATCTATCAGCAATTCCCTAGCTAAAAAAGCCTTGGCTGGTAAATTCAACGGCAAACTCATCGACACGACTCGTGCGATCACTGAAGATGGAAGCATCGAAATCGTGACACCAGATCACGAAGATGCCCTTCCAATCTTGCGTCACTCAGCTGCCCACTTGTTCGCCCAAGCAGCTCGTCGCCTTTTCCCAGATATTCACTTGGGTGTTGGTCCAGCTATCGAAGATGGTTTCTACTACGATACTGATAACACAGCTGGTCAAATCTCCAACGAAGACCTTCCTCGTATCGAAGAAGAAATGCAAAAAATCGTCAAAGAAAACTTCCCATCTATTCGTGAGGAAGTCACTAAAGACGAAGCACGTGAAATCTTCAAAAACGACCCTTACAAGTTGGAATTGATCGAAGAACACTCTGAGGACGAAGGCGGTTTGACTATCTACCGTCAGGGGGAATACGTGGACCTTTGCCGTGGACCTCACGTCCCATCAACAGGCCGTATCCAAATCTTCCACCTTCTTCATGTAGCAGGTGCTTACTGGCGTGGAAATAGCGACAATGCCATGATGCAACGGATATACGGTACAGCTTGGTTTGACAAGAAAGACTTGAAGAACTACCTTCAAATGCGTGAAGAAGCTAAAGAACGTGACCACCGTAAACTTGGTAAAGAGCTTGACCTCTTCATGATTTCACAAGAAGTTGGTCAAGGACTTCCATTCTGGTTGCCAAACGGTGCGACTATCCGTCGTGAATTGGAACGCTACATCGTCGACAAAGAGTTGGCTTCTGGCTACCAACACGTTTACACTCCACCACTTGCTTCTGTAGAGCTTTACAAGACTTCTGGTCACTGGGATCATTACCAAGAAGACATGTTCCCAACCATGGACATGGGGGACGGGGAAGAATTTGTCCTTCGTCCAATGAACTGCCCACACCACATCCAAGTCTTCAAGCACCATGTTCACTCTTACCGCGAATTGCCAATCCGTATCGCTGAAATCGGTATGATGCACCGCTACGAGAAATCTGGTGCCCTCACAGGTCTTCAACGTGTGCGTGAGATGTCACTCAACGACGGTCACCTCTTTGTTACTCCAGAACAAATCCAAGAAGAATTCCAACGTGCCCTTCAGTTGATTATCGATGTTTATGAAGACTTCAACTTGACTGAATACCGCTTCCGTCTCTCTCTTCGTGACCCTCAAGATACTCACAAGTACTTTGACAACGATGAGATGTGGGAAAATGCCCAAACCATGCTTCGTGCAGCCCTTGATGAAATGGGCGTTGACTACTTTGAAGCTGAAGGTGAAGCAGCCTTCTACGGACCAAAATTGGATATCCAAGTTAAGACAGCTCTCGGAAAAGAAGAAACCCTTTCTACTATCCAGCTTGACTTCTTGCTTCCAGAACGCTTCGACCTCAAATACATTGGAGCTGATGGTGAAGAACACCGTCCAGTTATGATTCACCGTGGTGTTATTTCAACCATGGAACGCTTCACAGCTATCTTGATTGAAAACTACAAGGGTGCCTTCCCAACATGGCTTGCACCACACCAAGTAACTCTCATCCCAGTATCCAACGAAAAACACGTGGACTACGCATGGGAAGTAGCTAAAAAACTCCGTGACCGCGGTGTCCGTGCAGACGTAGATGAGCGCAATGAAAAAATGCAGTTCAAGATCCGTGCTTCACAAACAAGCAAGATTCCTTACCAATTGATTGTTGGGGACAAGGAAATGGAAGACGGAACTGTTAACGTTCGTCGCTATGGCCAAAAAGAAACACAAACTGTCTCAGTTGATGACTTTGTTCAAGCTATCCTTGCTGATATCGCCAACAAATCACGCGTTGAGAAATAAGAGATAAAACCTGGGATAAAATCCTAGCTACCTAAAAAGCAACAACTATTTCAGCTGTTGCTTTTTATATTTTATTTAACCTGAGCTAGTAGTGATTGATCAAACCACCACACAAGATTTGCTTTCATGAGTTAGATATGGTCAATATCCTCAATCCTTGTCTGCTTCATTTTCTTTTACGAGATCTTTTTGTGAATCCTTTTCAGAGAGTTTTTGATCGATATACTTGTTAATGGTTTCATAAAATTCCTTGGTCGAATCACTGTCTAATTTTGTCGAATTATGAACTTGATTGACTTTCAATTGAACAGATTGAATACCGTAAGAGGCTTGTTTTTGGTGGAGCGTTTCTAATTCTTCTTCTGAAATCGGATCTCCAACAACCGTCAAGACCAACTCATTGTTTCTTGATTTGTAGACTTGATTAATGACCGTGTGATTGGCGAACTCTTTTCCTACAAACTGCTTGATTCCTTCTTTTCGCGCTTGATCTATCGTCAGAGTGACTGCTGAATAACTAGCCGGAAGAATCAATAATACAATCAAGGATATCAACCCAATTCTCATTTTAATGTTTAGCTCTTTAAATGAACTTAAGGGAGATTTTCTCATCATAATTCTTGTTCCAACAATGTTGATTAGCATGATAAAGACACAGTTGATCAAGAAAAGATAAAGAGCTCCAAATAAAAATCGTACATTTCCATTAGCTAAACCATATCCTGCAGTACAGATAGGTGGCATCAGAGCTGTTGCAATGGCTACTCCTGGCACGATATTGTTTGCTTCTTTTTTCCTTGAACCAATGAAACCTGCTATCCCACCAGCAATAGCAATGAGAACATCCCAAATGGTTGGAGAGGTTCGTGCAATCAATTCGCTACTTTCATAAGATAGGGGAGAAATCCAGAAATACAGAGCCGAGACAAGCAAGCTGACCAATACTTGGGTAAATAAAACCTCTAGAGATTGCTTGATTAAACGCGTATCAAAAATAGCTAAACCAAACCCCAGTCCAACAATCGGTGTCATAAGAGGGGAAATCAGCATGGCTCCAATAATGACAGCTGTTGAATTCATATTTAGGCCGATAGAGGCAATAAAAATCGCACACATCAAAATCACTGTATCTCTTAATCGAACATGAAGATCATCATATAATTTCTCACGGTATTCACGTGTTGAATAGTTTCCAGTCATTGGTTACTCCTTTTATTTCATATAATTTTGTTTCTGCATGGATGATGGTAGAGAGACTTCTGTCCAGTCTTACATATTTTTCTTCTCACCTGTTATACTTTTGAAAATTATCCTCTAAGTATCCGCCAGTCCATCCTTAACATTATATCAAAAATTTTACAGTCTTTCTCTGACGAAATCTATCAATTGAACAGATAGAGGAAGCAAGAAATTTTTGTTTCCTTATCCGAAGAGGGAAAAACGGTATCAGAAGAACCTTGATACTATGCGTTTTATTCTTTATAATTTAGCTATTTCAAAATTACAAGTTCTCCATTCTTAATTTCCCAAACTTGGTCAAACTTACTTAATAATTCGTTTTGGCGATGTAAAGTAACAATGACGGCACTTGGTAGTTCCAGAACTCTTTCCAATTCCATTTTAAACTGATTAGTATCCAAGGCAGAGAAAGGTTCGTCTAGGATAAGCAATGGATTTTTACGATTTTTCTCACGATTTAAATACATTCGTTGTTGCTGACCACCTGACAGGGATTGTGGTGGAATTTTTTCAAAATCTTCTTCTCTGAATTTTTCATTGAAACTATTGAATAGCGTTACATTATTTTCATAACTTGAAATAAATGTATGTTCTTGTTGCAGAATCATACCGAATCTTCCCCAAAGATGGTCCAAAACAAGCCCATCTAGCACAATTTGTCCTTCAAAATCTTCATCTGTTCCATTTAAAATGTTGAGAAGACTACTTTTTCCAGACCCATTCTTACCAATAAGCGCAATTTTATCCCCTTTTTGAATCGTAGCGGAAGTAATTATCAATTTTGATTCTCCCATTTGTTTGGAAATGTTTTTCAAAGTAATCGTATCAAAAGAATGTTGAGGTGCTTGAACTGAAACGGGTCTCCCAACAATGTTTTGAAAACTCTTGATTACAGGCTTTACGGACTCTAACATTTGTAAATCATAAAGGATTTCCTGTATTGGTTCAGAAAAAGCATTAATATATCCGAAACTCGCCACCACCTCAGGAATACCGAGTTGCTGGTGAGATAGAGAGTAGGCTAAATAAATAAACAGAACAAGACTAATGAATTCAAAAGAAACACCTGTCAATAAGATGCCAGTAATTTTTGTCAAACCATACTTAAAATACTTATCCTGCAAATTCTTTAGAGAACTCTTTTGTTGATTCAAAAAATGCGACATAGTTAGTTTATTTACCAAATGATGTCCCATGAGCAAATCCTCCAAAGTTCGATAGTAATCTCCTTGTTTTTTCAAGTAAACCTGTCTGCGATTAGCGGTCAACTTCCCAACGATTTTAGGAATTTGAATACTAATTCCAGTGGAAAAGATTAAAATCAATGATACAATAGGATTAATTGTTCTGCTAATAATGAAAGCGTAAATGATGATACGTAAAATTTGTTTGATAAAACTCATCAATGGAGGAAGGTAATCCTTTTCCAACGAATCTAGGTCATTAGATTGATAGGAAATATACTCTGCTACTGTTTTCTGCTTGAAATCGTGGTGACTGAGTCCCAGAAGTGAACGAAACCACTCATTTTTCAAAGTAGTCGAAAAGATAATCCCCTGCTTCCAATCAAGTATCATTTGGATATAGTTACAACTCAAATAGCCAGCCACTGACATAGAGTAACCATATAGAGCTACTTGATAATCCCCTTTGATTAATGCCTGCGTGAAATACGGTAACAAAGCTGTGCAGATATTCGATACTACACCAAAAAGAAAATTAAAGAAGAGATACCATCTAATAGTTTTAAGATATGGTAGCATATACGATACTCCTTGCTAATGCGTTTTTTTACATATCGCAGAACAATCTCTACTATTCCCTATTTCAGATAGTGCGATACTCGGACATTGAGTGCAATAATTGTAAATCACACAAGTACTGCAGTTTTTACTATCATTCAAAATATAATTTGCTATTTTGTAAAATATAGGTCTATCCCATGTTTCTTTGATAGATGTAAAATGAATATTTCCAATACTTCTATTGAAAGTAATCTTTTTCAGTTTTTCTAACGATTTAGGCTATTTCGTGACACACCCACAATCCGTGAAAATTCTGGTTATATCAGATTATGTGATTTTCGTAAGAATTTTATATTGTCTCCAATCATGGCAGTCTCCTTTTACTTGATAAAACTATTACAACATTTAGAAATTAAAAACTGGTTCAAAATCAATAGAATGTGTGTATTCGATACATTCAATAATTCTTTGGAAACGGTTCTACACCAGTTACACAAATCTATATACACCTATCTCATTCAAAATAAAAAGAAAGCTGCAGTTCTTTTAATCCTGTATCAACGATTCATTCTGAAATCGAATAGGAGACATTTCCCAAGTCTACAATTCACTTCATCTCAAATTAATTTTTGTAATTCACCCTTAGTTTATAGATTTTATACTCAACAAAAGTATAAAGCATACAAAACTTCACTTTGAACCAGTATTTATACTATATTCCGTATTAAAAACTCTATTATTGGTTTTGTAAAAAACAGTCTTCAAATATCCTGAAATATAGCAAAAAGAGATTGGGTAAAAACTCATTGTCTCTTCTCACTCAAGGACTAAGTTCACTTGAGCAAACTGAATCCGCACTATCGTTCCTTTTCCAACCTCAGACTCAATGCAAATCTGGTGACCCAGTTCTTCAGAAATTTTCTTAGATAGGTAAAGGCCAAGGCCAGATGACTGCTGAGTTAGGCGGCCATTATATCCTGAAAAGCCACGTTCAAAGACTCGGAGGACATCACTGTTTTTTATCCCGATTCCTGTATCCTTGATACAGAGTTCCTGGCCTTCCATATAAATCTCCAGACCACCTTCCTTGGTGTACTTGAGACTGTTTGAAATAATTTGCTCAATAACCACTAGTAACCACTTTTTATCCGTCACGATTTCTTTATCAAGGTCATGTAGATTGACATTTAGGCCTTTTTGAATAAAGAAAAGAGCATATTTACGAATTATTTCCTTGACCAAGTCCTCAATTTGAACCTGCTTTAAGACCAAATCATCATGGAAACTTTCTAAACGCAGGTACTGTAAAACTAGATTGGTATAAGAGTCGATCTTGAAAATTTCCTGTTCTAATTGCTGCTTCAGTTGGCGGTCGACCACTTCTGCAACTAAGAGTTGACTAGCTGCAATGGGGGTCTTTATCTGATGAACCCACAAGGTATAGTAATCCAGCAAATCCGTCAGTTTTCTTTCTGCGTCTGACCTCTGCTGGTAGAGTTCCATCTCACGCGCTTCTAATTTTTCTGCT
This sequence comes from Streptococcus sp. HMSC073F11, assembly GCF_001810785.1. GTDB lineage: Bacteria > Bacillota > Bacilli > Lactobacillales > Streptococcaceae > Streptococcus. The sequence continues at coordinate 141,677 of NZ_KV802690.1, read as the reverse complement.
AAAGCTCTTTCCAATGGAGATTTGGCTTCCCTCTCCCCATAGAGAATTTCCTGACGATAGCCCTGCATTTCCACCAATATGTCCCAAGCGAAAAATAAGATGGTTACAAAGCAACACAAGAGGAAAAAGTAGAGAAAGTAAATTCCTAAACTGGCAAATAAAAACTGAAAGAGCAAAACTAGAAATGCTAAAGCAAGCAGATAGACAAACAGACGACTACGAGAGCGCAGATAGGCTAGAAAAAATTGTTTCCAATCAAGCATGCTTCAGTCCGTACCCTATCCCTTTCTTGGTCTCGATAAATCCTACCAAGCCCTGCTCTTCCAATTTTTTACGCAAACGAGCCACATTGACAGAGAGGGTATTGTCATCAATGAAAAAGTCACTGTTCCAAAGTTCCCGCATCAGGTCATCACGCGCTACGATATTGCCTGCATGCTCAAACAAAACGCGTAAAATCTGGAATTCGTTCTTGGTCAAATTCAACACTTGCCCTTGATAATGTAAATCCATGGATTTGGTATTGAGGATCACACCGGCATATTCCAGTAAACTCTCGTCACGCCCAAACTCATAGGAACGGCGCAACAAGCCCTGAACCTTAGCTAAAAGAACCTGCTGGTCAAAAGGTTTGGTCACAAAGTCATCCGCCCCCATATTAATCGCCATAACAATATCCATAGCCTGGTCTCTGGAAGACAGAAACATAATCGGCACCTTAGAAATCTTGCGAATCTCCTGACACCAATGATAGCCGTTAAACAAGGGCAAGCCAATATCCATGAGAACCAGATGAGGCTCCGACTGGACAAAAAGGCTCAAAACTTCCATAAAGTCTTCTACCAAGACCACTTCAAATCCCCATTCAGAGAGCATTTTCCCGACCTGTTGACGAATGACCAAATCATCTTCCACTAGTAAAATCTTGTGCATGCGCTCCTCCTTTTCTATTATTATAACAGATTTTTCCATGCTAGAAGGCCTGAAACTAAATTTGACATAGCTTATTTTTAACCAGCAGAGACGGGCAATCCTACTAGCTAATTTGAGGAAAATTTGATAAGATAAAGAAAAGAAAGGAGCACTTATGGCCAATATTTTTGATTATCTGAAAGATGTCGCACACGATTCCTTTTATGACCTTCCTTTAAATGAATTAGACATTCTAGCCTTAACAGAAACCACCTACCTCCCCTTTGATAATCTAGTCTCCTCAACTCCTCACCGACTTTTAGACCTGGCACCTCAGATTCCGAGGGAGCCTAACATGCTTACCAGTAAAAATCGTCTCCAATTATTAGATGAATTAGCTCAACACAAGCGCTTCAAAAATTGCAAACTCTCCCATTTTATCAACGATATCGACCCTGAGCTGCAAAAGCAATTTGCGGCTATGACCTACCGCCTCATTCTCGATACTTATCTGATTGTCTTTCGTGGGACTGATGATAGTATCATTGGCTGGAAGGAAGATTTCCACCTGACCTATATGAAGGAAATTCCTGCTCAAAAGCACGCCCTCCTCTATTTAAAGAACTTTTTTGCCCACCATCCGAAGAAAAAGGTCATTCTAGCTGGCCATTCCAAGGGAGGAAATTTAGCCATCTATGCTGCTAGTCAAATTGAGCAAAACTTGCAAGAGCAGATCACTGCAGTTTATACTTTTGATGCACCTGGTCTCCACACAGAATTGACACAGACCGAAGACTATCAAAGGATAATGGATAGAACCAAGGTCTTCATTCCACAAGGTTCCATCATCGGTAGGATGCTGGAAATTCCTGCCCACCAAATCATCGTTCACAGTACTGCCTTAGGTGGCATCGCCCAGCACGATACCTTTAGTTGGCAGATTGAGGACAAGCACTTCGTCCAACTGGATAAGACCAACAGCGATAGTCAACAAGTAGACACAACCTTCAAAGAATGGGTGGCCACAGTCCCTGACGAGGAACTCCAGCTCTACTTCGACCTTTTCTTTGGCACCATTCTAGATGCTGGGATTAGCTCCATCAATGACCTGTCTTCCTTCAAGGCCATTGAACACATTCATCATCTCTTTGTCCAAGCGCAATCCCTCACTCCAGCAGAAAGGGAAACTATGGGACGCCTTACTCAATTATTGATTGATACCCGTTACCAAGCCTGGAAAAATAGATAATACCTTTCAAAAATCAAATATATATAAAACAAAAGACCTAGAATACATACTCTCATGTGCATTCTAAGTCTTTTTAAATAGAATCTGACTACCAAATAATTCCCTTGTAGGATATTAAAGTACCTACTAAAAAAGGGAGATAAAAGGCCACAAAAAGCCATTTCATTTTGACACAGAGGGCCACGTACTCCCGAATAAAAGCAGATGGTATGTAGTAACCTGCCGTCCTACATCCGAGTCCATCTCCCTTCATATTTAGCTTACGAGCATAGGTACTAGTACGAAAGACATGATAGTCATTTGTTACAAAGAGGAATTGAGGTTTGGCTACCAGCTTCTCACCAAGTTCCTTAGAAAAGAGAAGGTTCTCGTAGGTAGTCCTTGATTGGTCCTCCAGGATAATCCCATCTTGGGGAACATCGGTCTCTTCAAGCAGATAGTTTGTAATAGCCTGCGCTTCAGAAATCTTCTCATCTCCTCCTTGACCACCACTAGCAATGATTTTGATATGAGGATTCTTAGAATTGTGGTAAGCTTCTACTGCCTTATCAATTCTCCTCTTTAGCAAAGGTGTTACCTTTTCTCCGTCTAACAAACCTGCACCATGAATGATGATAAAATCATAATGCTTCTTCTTAGGAATAAAGAGATACAAGATAGAGTACAACATAAAACCCACAAAAGCAAAACCAAAAATAAAGTAAGAATAAGCAATAAATGCAAATAAAATGTTTAGAAAGTGATTGGTGTAAAATAATTCATTTCTATCACCCAATCGAAATGACATCAAGGCAAAAAATAACAAAATGACTATTCCAAGGAGCATTGAGAGATAATTAGCCTTTGAACGTCCCTCTCGCTTCAGCAAGATAAGGCCATTATAGATTAAAAAGATGCCACTTAGAAAAAGCAGTATCGGAAGTAAAATAAAGGGAAATATAAAAAAAGCGAAATGAATCTTCTCATACCCATTTTGATAAAAAAGGTAGCCTAGATAAAAATAACTGGAAATGAGGGATAATAAGAATAATACTGGATTCCACAAACTTCTATTATCTTTCCAAAATGACACTATAAAGGCTAATACAATTCCTATAACAAGATACATTTCTTCCTCCTTTAATGATTCTATTTTATCACAATTTTACATAGAGAAAAAGAGGGCATCTACCCCTCTCACTCCTTCATTTGACTCTCTGCATCGGCTACGACCTGTTCTAGACTGGTCTGACCAAGCTCAGCCTCCATAGCCAGCTGGATTCTCTCCAATTTTTGATCCAAAACATCATGAATATGAGCTCCAACTGGGCAATTTGGATTTGGATTGTCATGAAAACTGAAGAGTTGGCCTGTCTTACCAAGACATTCGACCGCTTGATAAACATCTAAAAGACTAATGTCTTTGAGATCCTTAACAATCTCTGTTCCGCCCGTTCCGCGCGCGACTGAAATCAGCTCTGCCTTCTTCAACTGGGACAAGGTCTTTCTGATAATGACTGGATTGACCCCGACACTAGCAGCCAGAAAATCACTGGTCACCTTGCTTTCCTTCCCCTCGAGGGCAATAATTATCAGCATATGAGTCGCAATGGTAAATCTACTTGGAATTTGCATCCTCTTCTCCTTTTTACGAGGCTACCCTGCCTCTACTCTTCTTTTTCTATTATTATACCCTTTTTAGTTGTAATGTCAATCGTTACCACTTTTCAACCAAGCATCTAATTCCCTATCATAGCCCTCTTTCTGGGCTAATTCTCTCAGAAATTCCTGATGATGAGTATGGTGGATACCATTGACCAGACTTTCATAGTAAACCTCAAAATAGGGAAGTTTGAGGTCTTTAGCCAGCTGCAATTCAGCTGCCACATCGTAGTCTACCCGTCGGAAGTCCATATCTACCAAACCCTTGTCATCAAACTCTAAAATCATATACTGGGCCCGCAAGTCCTTCCGCAACTGGGCATCCAAAAAGAAAGGTTGCCCAATCGAACCCGGATTGACAATCAATTGCCCACCAGTCCCGTAACGAAGCAACTGCTGGTGAATATGACCATAAACAGCAATATCACAAGGGGGATTGGTCACCAAGCGGTCAAAGTCCTCTTGTGATCCAGTATGAATCAACTCTCGCCCCCAGTTCTTATCAGGAAGATGGTGGCTAATTCCCACCGTCAAATCCCCAAACTGACGATGAAGCTGGAGAGGTTGATTGTGGAGCAGTTCAATTTCTTCTAGGGAAATTTCTTCTAAAACATACTGACACTGGCGCAAAAGATAGCGTTGACTGGGACGAGTATTATCCAATTCCTTGCGGACACCATGCCACAGACTGTCTTCCCAGTTCCCCAGAACTCTAGCCCTAATCGGTAGTTGAGCCAACAAGTCCAAAATCCTTCTACGTCCTGTCCCTGGCATAAGAATATCTCCCAAAAGCCAGTATTCATCCACTCCTAGCTGCCGAGCATCTGCCAAAACAGCCTCCAAGGCAGTGGTATTTCCATGAATATCTGAAAGAAGAGCTATTTTTGTCATATTCGTCTCCTCGTTTTTTCTCTTGCAATAAGTATAACATAAAAAGTCACAGCTAGAGAAATCTAGCTTTTTTTGATATACTAGATAAAGATATTAGACAAGAGGAAGCGAATGACCCCGAATAAAGAAGATTACCTAAAATGTATTTATGAAATCGGCATAGACCTGCATAAAATTACCAACAAGGAAATTGCAGCCCGTATGCAAGTCTCTCCCCCTGCCGTAACTGAAATGATTAAACGGATGAAGAGTGAAAATCTCATCCTTAAGGACAAGGAATGTGGCTATCTACTGACAGACCTCGGGCTCAAACTGGTCTCTGAGCTCTATCGTAAGCACCGCTTGATTGAAGTTTTTCTAGTTCATCATTTAGACTATACGAGTGACCAGATTCACGAGGAAGCTGAGGTTTTGGAACATACTGTCTCTGACCTATTCGTGGAAAGACTGGATAAACTGCTCGGATTCCCCAAGACCTGCCCCCACGGAGGTACCATTCCTGCAAAAGGAGAACTTCTGGTTGAAATCAATAACCTACCACTAGCTGACATCAAGGAGGCTGGCGCCTATCGCCTAACTCGGGTGCACGATAGTTTTGACATTCTCCATTATCTGGACAAGCACTCACTTCACATCGGTGATTCGCTCCAAGTCAAGCAGTTTGATGGCTTCAGCAATACCTTCACTATCCTTAGTAAAGACGAGGATTTACAAGTAAGTATGGACATTGCCAAACAACTCTATGTCGAAAAAATCGACTAACTTCTCAAGTACCACTACCAACCCTGAAAGTTTTATTTTCAGGGTTTTATTTCTATCATTTGATTTTGCTTTCATTTAATTGTAGAATATTTGTAAAAAAAAGAAAGATAGTTTAACCTATGAAAAAATCACTAAAAATTTTTGCTACATCTAAATGGTTTGACCTCTTCGGGGTTGCTTTGGTCGTTGGGATTGCGATTGCATCTGGTTACCTCAACTCACGCCTCGATAAATTTGTAAACTGGGGACCATGGACAGCTCTTGTACCCTTTGGATTGATTTCCGTAACCAACGTTGGGATTTCCATGTTATCCACTCGTTTCACGGGGAAATTAAGCAAATGGGGAAATTACTTTGGTATTGTTAATACCATTTTGTCCGGTGCTATTGATTATATCCTTGGAAATAAGGCGGCCATCATTACCTATCCCGTCACCTTCCTCATTTATACCTTTGCTATTAAGAAATGGGAAGCTTCGCAAGAAGGCAGACCCAACCAAATGAGCCAAAAACAGCTAAAATTGGCGGCCATCATCATTTCCATCATCGCCTTCCTCTTTGCCTTTGTGACCAACTATATCGGCTATGGAGGAAAGATGAATCTCCTTGCCTACGTAACAACTATTGCCTTTGCACTGTCCCTCATTGCCAATGCTTTTAACGCATTGAAACTAACAACTCAGTGGGGCTTTTGGTTGATTTACAATTTCGTTCAGCTGACAAAGGCTGGTATTCAAGGAAATTTTGCCAATATCGGAAAATACATCTTTTATATCCTCAATGCAATCGGAGCTTTATTTGTCTGGAATGATGAAGAAGTAAGATAATAGAAGAAAACTTAAATAAAAAAACAAGTCGACTTAAGAGAATCTCCCTTCTGCTATTTTTATCATTTTACTTGTAACTCCCATTCTTTTGGAGTAGAATGAAGTTAGATAAAAGAGGGAGGTCATCTTATGAAAAAACTCTTTAGAATCCATTTTACAGCAATTGCAGTCATCGATTTGCTACTATTCGCATTTTTTAACAAAAGACCCGAGACATCTTTGGAGTGGCTCTTGCTATCTGGTTTTATTTTCCTCCTTACTCAAGGACTCCTGTTATTTCGCTTGGTTGTCCGACTCAAACATCAATTCGCTGAGATTTATCCTCAAATCAATAAAAAGATTCGCTTCTACTATTTAGGGGTTCTCTCCATTGATTTTCTATTTTTTGTCCTTTTAGCCTTCGTTAGTTCTCAGCGTTTTTACTCTCTTATGCCAATCATCACTGCTTGCCATTCTACTTTTTATTATATGACGGCTGACTACCTAAGAGAACACTATCCAGATTTTTACGACAAACACATCACTTTATGGGAGTGCCTATAAGGAGAAAGAGGTTTTATCATGAAAAAAATCATCTCCATCAAAACCATTCAACTCCTTGTCATTGATGCAATCATGCTGACTTTTTTGATATTTAAAGATGGGCTTACTTGGGATTGGATGTTGATTTATAGTGGTTGGCTCATTTTCTTTCATCCTGTGCTATTGACCTATCTTTCTAACCAACTTTGTGACCACTTTAGTCACCTCTATTCCCAGATTAGACCAAGATTCTGGCGTTTTACCTTACAAATCCTCCTATGGGATAGCCTGATAATTCTCTCCTTGCTGTTTTTAAGGGGTATCCCACTTTGCCTTCAGGGAACTCTCCTCATCCTAGGACACCTCATCCCTTCCTATCGCATCTGCCAAAGCCTGAAAAGAGATTTCCCCAAGGCCTATCAGGAACAGATTTCATTTTGGAGTATTTTGTAATAGATAAGAAAAACCAAGCCGACTGGGCTTGGTTTTTCTTATCTATTTTTCGTATCAAGGATAATGGTAACTGGACCGTCATTGACCAGTTCAACCTGCATATCCGCTCCAAAGATGCCTGTCTGAACGGGCACTTCTTGCGCTAATTTTTGGTTGAAAGCGTCATAGAAGTCTGATGCCATATCAGGCTTGGCTGCCCCTGTAAAGGCTGGACGATTGCCTTTCTTAGTATCCGCAAAGAGAGTAAACTGAGAAATAGAGAGGATTTCTCCCTCAATATCTTTGACAGACAGGTTCATCTTGCCTTCTGCATCTGAAAAAATCCGCATATTGACAAGCTTTCTCACAGCGTAGTCCAAATCTTCCTCTTGGTCCTCTGGTCCAACACCAACCAGCAATAAAAGCCCCTGATTGATTTTCCCATGAACCTGACCTTCGATACTCACTTGGGCTTTTTTAACTCGTTGGATAATGATTTTCATAATAGCCTTTCTAGTAAGAACTAGGACAATTAGCCGTTGGTCCGTTTGACAGAATAAACCTCTGGCACGCTCTTGATCTTGTCCACAACCGTAGTCAGCGTCGAGAGGTTGGCAATGCCGAAGGACACATGGATATTAGCAAATTTCATATCCTTGGTTGGTTGAGCGTTGACTGTTGAGATATTCTTAGTTGTGTTTGAAAGAACTTGTAGTACATCGTTCAACAGTCCTGTACGGTTGAGTCCATAAATATCGATATGAGCCATATACTCCTTATTTGAGCTAGAGTACTGATCTTCCCATTCCACATCAAGGAGACGTTGCTCATAGTTTTCTTGGGCACGCAGGTTCATACAGTCCACACGGTGAATAGCCACACCACGCCCCTTGGTAATATAGCCAACAATATCGTCACCAGGCACTGGATTACAACACTTAGCAATCCGCACTAGGAGGCCTGATGCACCTTCAATGACCACACCACCCTCATGCTTGACCTTGAGGGTTTCTTTATTTTCAACCTTGATCTCGCCACCTTTGACAAGTTCCTCTGCTTCAGCCTTGGCCTTGGCACGTTCTTCCTCACGACGTTCCTTCTCAGTTAGACGATTAAAGACAGTAATAGCACCGATTTCTCCAAAACCAATGGCCGCAAAGAGGGATTCTTCTGTCTTGTAGCTGGTCTTTTGAAGGACTTGGTCCATATGACGCTTGTCCATGAATTTATTGGCCACATAGCCATTTTCTTGGAACTGGGCCATCAGCATTTCACGACCCTTATTGACAGACAATTCCTTATCTTGGTTTTTAAAGAACTGACGAATCTTGTTACGCGCCTTGCTGGTCTTGACCATATTGAGCCAATCACGGCTCGGTCCAAAGGAGTTAGGGTTGGTGACAATTTCAACCTGATCCCCTGTTTTGAGCTTGGTTGTCAGTGGAACCATACGGCCATTGACCTTGGCACCAGTTGCTTTTTCACCGACCTTGGTATGAATTTCATAGGCAAAGTCAATCGGTCCTGAATCTTTTGGAAGGGAACGGACAGCTCCATCTGGGGTAAAGACGTAAATCTCCTCAGCCAGATAGTTTTCCTTAACAGAATCCACAAATTCCTTAGCATCATCAGCCTGGTCTTGGAGCTCCATCATCTCCTTAATCCAGTTCATCCCAATAGCTGATTCCTTGCTGTTAACCTGCCCCTTAATGCCTTTCTTATAAGCCCAGTGAGCCGCAACCCCGTACTCAGCCACCTCATGCATGGCCTTGGTTCGAATCTGGAATTCAATCGGTCCTTTTGGCCCATAAACAGTCGTATGGATAGACTGGTAGCCATTGGCCTTGCGGTTAGCGATATAGTCTTTGAAACGACCTGGCATTGGTTTCCAAAGTTCATGCACATAACCAAGCATGGCATAAACATCACTTTGGGTATCTAAAATACAGCGAATAGCAATCAGGTCATAGATTTCCTCAAAACGCTTTCTCTTATCCTGCATTTTGCGAAAAATCGAGTAAATATGCTTGGGACGACCGTAAATCTTCCCATTTAGATGACGATCTGTCGTATATTCCTCTAATTTTGTGACCACCTCATCCACCAAGGCTTCACGCTCTCTGCGTTTTTCCTTCATCATATGGGTAATCTTGTAAAACTCCGTTGGGTTGAGATAACGGAAAGATAGATCTTCTAATTCCCATTTGACGCTAGAAATCCCCAGACGGTGAGCAAGAGGTGCATAGATTTCCATAGTTTCTTTGGAAATGCGCTCCTGCTTGTCTTTTCGAAGATGTTTAAGCGTCCGCATATTGTGCAAGCGGTCAGACAGTTTGACCAAGATAACACGGATGTCCTCAGACATGGCCATAAGCATCTTGCGATGATTTTCCGCTAATTGCTCCTCGTGAGACTTGTACTTAACTTTACCGAGCTTGGTAACTCCATCGACAATCACGCGCACATCAGGACCAAACTCCCTTTCCAAATCGTCCAAGGTCGCATCAGTATCCTCCACCACATCATGCAAGAAACCACAAGCAACCGTTACAGCATCCAGCTTGAGCTTAGCTAAAATACCTGCCACTTGGATAGGGTGAATGATATAAGGTTCACCTGATTTACGATATTGACCACTATGGCATTCAACGGCGTAAACCAAGGCCTTATGGACAAAAGCCACATCCTCTTCCGATAAATATTTCTGTGTTAAAGCGACAACTTCATCGCCTGTTAAATTCACTTCTTTCGGCATTTCTACTCTCCAATTCTTCCTACCATTTTATCACTTTTTTAAGAATATGAAAACTAGAAAAAGAGGATTCTAAAGCTTATTCAATTTGTTGGGAAGGAGAATAAAATAAGATTCACACTAAAAAATAATATAATTATCTAATTTTCATCTATCTTTTTTGATATAGGCTAAGATAAAAGTTAGCGAAACGAAAATACATTCCTCTTTTTCAATAAGAAAATGTTTGATATTTTGGTAATTTTCTAACCTTTTTAGTGTATAATGGTAATATAAACAGTTTTTTTACGATAATTACTGAAATTTCATCTCTCTAGAAAGGCATCTCACATGAAATCACACAAAAGATTGACACTTTTAGCTTTAGCTTTTCTTGGACTAACAAACCAAGTCGTTTTGGCTAATGATACGAGTCATTCTACTACTGCCCCTATGACTAGTTCAACTAGTAGCTCAACAAATACTTCTACTAGCAATTCTCAAGCTAGTACAGAAACTTCGTCGAGCACAGCTAGTTCAAGTGAGCAAGAAAGCAAACCTTCTCTTTCCACAGAAACCAAACCCAATCAACCTATACAAACTGGCTGGGTAAAAGAGGGGAACAAGTGGACTTTTTATAGTCAAACTGGGGTCAAATTTACAGATACCCTCTATGATGGTTATTTCTTTGATAGTCATGGCTACTTGCTTGAAAACAGCTGGTACCAAATGGGAAATAATTGGTACTATATCAATGGTTCAGGTAAATATTTATCCAACCAATGGAGCCAAATCAATGGCAAGTGGTATGCTTTTGATGGCTACGGTAGAATGTTGGCCAATGTCTGGAAAGGCGATTACTACCTCAAATCCAGTGGTGCTATGGCAGATAAGGAATGGGTCTACGACCAAAGCTACTCTAGTTGGTTTTACCTCAAATCTGGCGGACGTTATGCCCAAAAACAATGGATTGGTTCCTACTACCTCAAATCTGGTGGCTACATGGCCCACAAGGAATGGATTTATGACCCAGACTATCAAGCTTGGTACTATCTTAAGGACGATGGTGTGTATGTTACAGGAACCTATGCTGTGGATGGTAAAAATCAGCTCTTCCAAGGGAATGGAAAATGGGTTCGTGAATTAGCACAAGGTTTTCAAAAAGGACATTACTCTAAAACTATCTTTCTTGATCCAGGTCACGGTGGTAAGGATCGCGGGGCTTATTACTATGGCATAGCTGAAAAAGAATTGAACCTACAAGTTTATCGTAAGCTACGTAAACGACTAGAAGGACTCGGCTATACCGTTCTCACCTCTCGAGATAGTGATATAGACGTTGATTTTATTACCGAGCGTTCTCGTATGGTCAACAAGACCAATGCTGACTTTTTCATCAGCCTTCATTTCAATGCAAAAGGGAATGATACAACCGTTAACCTAGGTATCCAGACCTATTCTTACAAAGATGAACCTGGCTTCCCTAGCAAGATTAACAAGGAATGGCACAACAATCCTGAAAGGATAAGTGAAAGTAATCGTCTCGCAGCTGATATCCATACTTCACTGCTAGCTGAAACTGGAGCTAGGGATGCTGGGCTCTTGCAAGCAACCTTTGCTGTTCTCCGTGAAACAGCTAAACCAGCTGTTTTGCTAGAGATGGGATATATGGATAATCCAGAAGAAAACCAAAAAATCCGCAGCAGTGACTACCAAGATAAACTAGTTGAAGGGATTGTCAAGGGAATCCAAAAATATTATGCTGGTAATTAAAACAGTTTAAGCCTCGAACTAACTCGAGGCTTATTTTTTATCCAAACCATCTTCTTTCTAGACCTATTTCCTTTTCCAGCTTATTCTCCCTAACTGTGCTATACTTAATTTATACTCAATGAAAATCAAAGAGCAAAC
>NZ_KV802690.1:90734-129699 GCF_001810785.1 Streptococcus sp. HMSC073F11 | reverse complement strand
AAAATCAAAGAGCAAACTAGGAAACTAGCCGCAGACTGCTCAAAGCACTGCTTTGAGGTTGCAGATAAAGTTGACGCGGTTTGAAGAGATTTTCGAAGAGTATTAGTACATTCTTTGAGATTGGAGCTAGTATGAAAATCCATAAAACCGTGAATCCTGTTGCCTATGAAAACACCTATTACTTGGAAGGCGAAAAGCACCTTATCGTGGTTGACCCTGGTAGCCATTGGGAAGCCATTCGTCAGACAATAGAGAACATCAACAAACCGATCTGCGCTATTCTCCTTACCCACGCCCATTATGACCATATCATGAGTCTGGACTTGGTTCGCGAGACTTTTGGCAATCCTCCGGTCTATATTGCAGAGAGCGAAGCTAGCTGGCTCTATACTCCTGTCGATAATCTCTCTGGGCTTCCCCGCCACGATGATATGGCAGATGTGGTCGCAAAACCTGCAGAACACACTTTTATCTTTCACGAAGAATACCAACTAGAGGAATTTCGTTTCACTGTCTTGCCAACACCAGGTCACTCTATCGGCGGTGTTTCTATCGTCTTTCCTGATGCTCACCTAGTCTTGACAGGTGATGCTCTTTTCCGTGAAACAATCGGACGGACAGATCTTCCAACTGGTAGTATGGAACAACTACTTCACAGTATCCAGACCCAACTCTTCACCCTACCAAACTATGATGTCTATCCAGGGCATGGTCCAGCTACTACTATTGCTCACGAAAAAACTTTCAATCCTTTTTTCTAATAAGATGATGACAATCGAAATTTAAGTAAACTATCCAGCAAATCTTTCTATTACAAAAGGCATCCAATCAAGGTTTTCACACCTGATTGTATGCCTTTTTCTGATGACTAGATTTTTTGCATTACCATATAATCACGCGCTCTTCTGGCGAACGCCACATACCGTCTCCTTCTTTGACATCATAGGTTGTAAAGAAATCATCGAAGTTTGGTACTTGTACATTGACACGGAGTTTGGCTGGCGCGTGCACATCGACGCTGGCCAAAAGTTTCATAAATTCTGGACGGCCTTTCATGCGCCAGATACGACCGAAGTTGTAGAAGAATTCTTCTGCTGAGAAGTCTGGTTCTCTCTTAGCTGCTTCAAGCGCTGCAGCAATTCCTCCTAAGTCAGCTACGTTTTCTGACACCGTCAATTTACCGTTGATGGTTGCACCATAAGAATCCTGTCCATCAAACTGATCGATAACTTTTTGTGTTTTCTCCTTGAAGGCAGTATAGTCACTCTCTGTCCACCAATCCTTGAGGCTACCATTTTCGTCAAAGGACGCTCCGTTGGTATCAAAGGCGTGAGAAATTTCATGAGCAATAACTGCCCCAATACCACCGTAATTAGCAGAAGATGACTGATTCAAGTCATAGAAAGGCGCCTGTAAGATAGCTGCTGGGAAGACAATCAGGTTCTTCTGTGGATTGTAGTAGGCATTGACCATATGAGCAGGCATACCCCATTCCTTGTAGTCGACAGGCTGATTCCACTTGCTCCAACTGTGCTTGATTTCCACACGCGCAAAGGCTAAAGCATTGTCAAAAAGACTAGCATTTTCATCCACTACCTTGTCCTTGTAGCGTTCTGGCAATTCTTCTGGATAACCAATATAAGGCTTGATAACATTAAGTTTGACGATGGCCTTGTCACGAGTTTCTGGAGTCAGCCAGTCATTCTTGGCCAAGCGTTCCTTATAGACATCAATCATGGTTGCCACTTTTTTCTCCACATCTGCCTTGGCTTCTGGAGAAAATTTTTCATGGGCATACCAGAGACCCAAGGCTTGTTTGAATGGACCTTGTGCTAGCTGGTAGGCAGCTTTAACCTTGTCTTTGGCTTCTGGAACTCCAGATAGCGCACGGCTGTAAGCACCTGACAAGACACGGATTTCTTCTGTTAAATAGCTAGTTGAGAGATTGACAACACTCAAAATCAAGGTTGCCTTGAGGAGAGGCCAAGCTTCTTCACTATAGAATTGCTCTGCGGCTTGCCAGAAACGTTCCTCGTCTACAATAACCTTGTCTGGTACTTGTCCAAGAACGACTTGGAAAAAGTCATCCAAAGGTAGGGCAGGCGCGAATTTCTTGAAATCTTCGTAAGCATATGGATGGTAGAGTTTAGCATATTCTGAACTTTCTTCATTAGAGAGCACCACTGCTGCAATTCGGCGATCCAATTCAAGTCTTTTCTCTAGCAAGTCTTCAATTTCTTCATCAGAGAAATCATAAGCCTTGAGGAGATTTACGCTGCTTTCTTTCCAAAGAGTCAAGAGTTCCTCACGTTGAGGATGGTCTTTAGCATAGTAGGTCGTATCTGGCAGAATCGTGCTTGGAGCGCTAGCCCATAAAACGTTGATTCTGGCATCCATAAAGTCTGGCGATACACCAAAAGGAAGGAAGTTTGGTTTTCCTGCAAGTTCAAACTCTGCTAGTCTAGCAGTGAAATCCGCAAAAGTCTCCAATTCTTGGAATTCTTTAAGGAGTGGTAAGACAGGTGTGATACCGTCAGCTTCTCTCTTGTCAAAATCACGAACTAGGCGGTGGTATTTGACAAAGTTTGCCAAGATAGCATCCTCAGGCACCTCTTCTCCTGCCAACCACTTATCTGTTGTCGCAAGCATCAAGTCTTCAATTTCCTGATCTAAATCAACAAAACCTCCCGTTTGAGACTTATCTGCTGGGATTTCAGCTGTCTTCTGCCATTCTCCATTGATTGCATCATAAAAATCATCTTGATAACGTGTCATCTTGTTCTCGCTTTCATTTTTTAAGTTATTGCTAGCTTAACAAAAATTTCTTGGGAATGCAATTAAAAATGAACTTTCCTTTTCCATCATTTTTCAGTTATTATTTTAATTTTTTCAAAAATTAACTTGACTTAATTTTTTTTTTAATGTATATTAAGAGACAGGAGGAATATAAGTTTATGATACGTATCGAAAACCTCAGTGTCTCCTACAAAGAAACATTGGCACTTAAGGATATTTCACTAGTGCTCCAAGGACCAACAATTACCGGTATCATTGGTCCAAACGGTGCTGGAAAATCAACATTATTAAAAGGGATGCTGGGAATTATCCCACATCAAGGTCAGGCATTTCTCGATGACAAGGAAGTTAAAAAATCCTTACATCGAATTGCCTATGTCGAACAAAAAATCAATATCGACTACAACTTTCCCATCAAGGTCAAGGAATGCGTCTCGCTAGGACTATTTCCCTCTATTCCTCTCTTTCGCAGTTTAAATGCTAAACATTGGAAGAAAGTGCAAGAAGCCCTTGAAATCGTCGGCCTAGCTGACTATGCTGAACGTCAAATCAGTCAACTTTCTGGAGGTCAATTCCAGCGGGTTTTGATTGCCAGATGTTTGGTGCAGGAAGCTGACTATATCCTCTTGGATGAACCCTTTGTTGGGATTGACTCTGTCAGTGAGGAAATCATCATGAATACGCTGAGAGATTTGAAAAAAGCTGGAAAGACGGTTCTCATCGTCCACCACGACCTCAGCAAGGTTCCCCACTACTTCGATCAAGTCTTGCTTGTCAATCGAGAAGTGATTGCCTTTGGTCCAACCAAAGAAACCTTTACCGAAGCCAATCTCAAAGAAGCTTACGGTAATCGACTCTTTTTCAATGGAGGTGACCTATGATTGCAGAATTTATAGATGGATTGCAAAAATTCCATTTCTTACAAAATGCCTTGATAACAGCCATTGTCGTCGGGGTCGTAGCTGGAGCTGTAGGATGTTTCATCATCCTACGCGGGATGTCACTCATGGGAGATGCCATTTCACATGCTGTCTTACCAGGTGTAGCCCTCTCCTTCATTTTGGGCGTTGACTTCTTTATCGGAGCCATTGTCTTTGGATTGCTAGCTGCCATCATCATTACCTACATCAAGGGGAACTCGATTATCAAAAGCGATACCGCCATCGGCATTACCTTTTCTTCTTTCTTAGCCCTCGGTATCATCTTGATTAGTGTCGCTAAAAGTTCAACTGACCTTTTCCATATCCTTTTTGGTAATATCCTAGCCGTCCAAGATACGGATATGTTTATTACTATGGGTGTTGGGGCAGTCATTCTCTTGTTAATCTGGATTTTCTTCAAGCAACTCTTGATAACATCCTTTGATGAACTCTTGGCTAAAGCCATGGGAATGCCTGTCAATTTCTATCACTACCTTCTCATGGTACTCCTGACTCTCGTGTCTGTGACAGCCATGCAAAGTGTCGGAACTATCCTGATTGTAGCCATGCTGATTACCCCAGCTGCAACTGCTTATCTGTATGCTAATAGCCTGAAAAGCATGATTTTCCTTTCCTCAACTTTTGGAGCTACTGCTTCAGTTTTGGGACTCTTTATTGGCTATAGTTTAAACTTAGCAGCTGGTTCTAGCATCGTGCTCACAGCTGCTAGCTTCTTCTTAATCAGTTTCTTTATCTCTCCTAAACAACGATATTTGAAACTGAAAAATAAACATTTGTTAAAATAAGGGGAAAGACCCCAATAAATTGGAGGATCTAATGAAAAAATTAGGTACATTATTCGTTCTCTTTCTTTCCGTTATTGTTCTTGTAGCATGTGCTAGCGGAAAAAAAGATACAGCTTCTGGTCAAAAACTAAAAGTTGTTGCTACAAACTCAATCATCGCTGATATTACTAAAAATATTGCCGGTGACAAGATTGATCTTCACAGTATCGTTCCGATTGGACAAGACCCACACGAATACGAACCACTACCTGAAGATGTCAAGAAAACTTCTGAGGCTGATCTCATTTTCTATAACGGTATCAACCTTGAAACAGGTGGCAATGCCTGGTTTAGCAAATTGGTAGAAAATGCTAAGAAAACTGAAAACAAAGACTACTTTGCAGTCAGTGAAGGCGTTGAAGTCATCTACCTTGAAGGAAAAAATGAAAAAGGTAAAGAAGACCCACACGCTTGGCTGAACCTTGAAAATGGGATTATCTTTGCTAAAAATATCGCCAAACAATTGAGCGCCAAAGACCCTAGCAACAAGGAATTCTATGAAAAAAATCTCAAAGAATATACTGATAAGTTAGACAAACTTGATAAAGAAAGTAAGGATAAATTTAATAATATCCCTGCTGAAAAGAAACTCATTGTAACCAGCGAAGGAGCATTCAAATACTTCTCTAAAGCCTATGGTGTCCCAAGTGCTTACATCTGGGAAATCAATACCGAAGAAGAAGGAACTCCTGAACAAATCAAAACCTTGGTTGAAAAACTTCGCCAAACAAAAGTTCCTTCCCTCTTTGTAGAATCAAGTGTGGATGACCGTCCAATGAAGACTGTTTCACAAGACACAAACATCCCAATCTACGCACAAATCTTTACTGACTCTATCGCAGAACAAGGTAAAGAAGGCGACAGCTACTACAACATGATGAAATACAACCTTGACAAGATTGCTGAAGGATTGGCAAAATAATACTCAATGAAAAACGTCATTCTCTCATGAGCTGGCGTTTTTTTCTATGCCCATATTTCCAGTCAAATCATTGGAAAATTCCGACTGTTTCAGCTAAAATGGAAGAAAAAAGATTGGAGTATCCTATGGTAACTTTTCTCGGAAATCCTGTGAGCTTTACAGGTAAACAACTACAAGTCGGCGACAAGGCACTTGATTTTTCACTCACTACAACAGACCTTTCTAAAAAATCTCTGGCTGATTTTGATGGGAAGAAAAAAGTCTTGAGTGTCGTGCCTTCTATCGATACAGGCATCTGCTCAACTCAAACACGTCGTTTTAATGAAGAACTGGCTGGACTGGATAATACCGTTGTCTTGACTGTTTCAATGGACCTCCCTTTTGCCCAAAAACGTTGGTGCGGTGCTGAAGGTATTGAAAATGCCATCATGCTCTCAGACTATTTCGACCATTCCTTTGGACGTGATTATGCTCTCTTAATCAATGAGTGGCATCTATTGGCACGCGCAGTCTTTGTCCTCGATACTGACAATACTATTCGCTACGTTGAATACGTGGACAATATCAACTCTGAACCAAACTTTGAAGCCGCAATTGCAGCTGCTAAAGCCCTATAGAAAAAATCCTCTGTCACAAAGAGTTCCCTACTCTTTGAAACGGAGGATTTTTTGTTTACGAGTAAATATAAGTTCAATCAGATAAAAGCAACTACCTTACTCTACAGATTTCAAGGCTTCAAGCATATCAACCTTTCTCAGATGATGATTGACGAAGAAACCAAGCAAGGTCAAAATGATGCTTACTGCTGCCACTGGGATTACATAGACTTCCCAGCCTACCTGCGGATAAAAGAGAATAGTCGCAGGCGAAATCATTTGAATCAAAAATTGGTGTAAATAGAAACCAGATACCAAACCAAGTACGATTCCCACAAGTGACAGCACAATGGTCTCACGGTAAATGTAGAGAGTGACTTCTTTATTATGAAAACCGAGCACCTTGATAGTGGAGAGTTCACGGATTCTCTCAGCCACATTGATATTGGTCAAATTGTAGAGGATAACGATAGCCAATAGAACTGACACGATGACCAAGATAGTCATGGTCTGATTGAGTGAGCTAGCGACGGAGTCAAAGAGCCGAATGGCTGAAGCATTTTGGACAACGCTGGACACCGCAGCTTGATTCATAAGTAAGCCGGCCTGTCTTTCGATACTAGGAGCACTGGTATCCCTTAACGAAACCAGATAAGTGTTGGCTTGAGGTAGCTGGCCGTAAATTTGCTCATAGCTAGCCTGACTCATATAAATAAAGTGACCAACGTAGTTCTCAGCAATGGCAGCGACCTTTAGCTTCTTACCTTCAATTTCTAGAGTCTGTCCAACCTTGACACCTGCCAGCTGGGCGAGTTTAGCTGTAATAACGACGCCATCTTTTAATGTCAGCTCTTGCTGATGATGTTGCAGATGGATAAATGGAGTCAAATCCTCCTTCTCTGTCATCATAAGGGTAATAGTTTGAAGACCAGCCTTACCTATGAAATCCTTGTCTAGCGTTTTAGAATAGATTTTCTGGTAGGCTTTGATGTCCTGCCCTTTCAACTCTTCTTCTAGATTTGCCTTATCCTGATTGGTCGAACTAGGATTTTCAGAGACAATCATCTGATACTGTTGGATTTGTTGAAACTGTCTAGACGGAACTCCTGCTACAGAGGATTGGATTCCCAAACCTGCAAAGAGCAGAGCGACTGAACCTACCACACCAAAGATCGTCATCAACATCCGCTGCTTATAACGGAAAATATTGCGGGCTGTTACCTTATGGGTAAAACTGAGACGACGCCAGATAAAACCGATGCGCTCTAGTAAGATTTTAGCTCCTTTAACAGGAGGTTTAGGCAGTAAAAGCTGGGCTGCTTCGTCATGAAGTTCCCTACGAGCTACCAAGTAGGCTGGTAACACACTCGCCAACCAACTCAAGACAAGAGCCAGAAAGCTATAGGTCCAATAGAACTGAATCTGGGTTTCTCCCACTACCATACCTTTTGTAATAACACTTGAAATCACACCGGCTAGTAAATAATGTCCAAGTATACTACCTAGAGCTGTTCCGACAGTCCCAGCTACTAGACCATAAAGGAGAAACTTGGCGATAATATCCTTACTGCGATAGCCCAGGGCCTTAAAAATCCCTGCATGAGTTCGCTCTTCATCCACAAAACGAGTCATGGTTGTAAAGGTCACCATAGCTGCTACGGCATAAAGCACTACAGGAAAGATATTGCCCACTGCCCGAATACTGGCTGAAGCATTACTGTACATGAGGTAGCCTTGACCACCTGGCATGGTCTGACGATTATAGACCTGATACTTAGGCTCGGCCAAATCATCCAAGACTTGCTGATGTTTGTCTAATTTTTCCTTTTCTTGGGCTAAATTTTGTTCAGCTTGCTTTAGTTTATCTTCTTCCTTGTCCAATTCCTGCTTGGCTTGGGTAAGTTGAGCACTGGCCTGCTCTCTCTGAGCTTGAGGGAGCAAGGCTAGTTGACTTTCCTGAGCCTGTAAACGAGCTTGAGCAGTTGCTAAACGACGCTTGCCTTCCTGCAAATTAGCCTGAGCCTTATTAAGGGTCTCTTGCCCTTTGTCTAGAGACTCTTGGCCTTCTTTTTTCAAGAGTTGCAGACGTACCTTGCCATTATCTGATAAAGCTTGTTCAAGCTCTTCCTGATGTTGCTTGGATTTTTCTTCATAAGCTACTGAAAAGGAATTTAAACCTGACAAATCTTGATATTTCAAACGAGCTATATTGTAGACTTTCTGATCAAACTGGCTAGGTAAAACCACCCCGTAGGCTGTCAGAGTGCCACTTCCGCTTCCTGCATAGCCCATATCTCGCTGGGAGAGGATTTCAGCCGAATCCACAAAACCAGTAATTGTAAAAGTATGGTCTTTTAAAGAGGAATGACTGCCTTCTTTTTCTTTAAAACTAATCTCCTGTCCCATGCTATATTGACTCTGCAGATGACTTGCCAAAGCAATTTCCTGGTCTGACTGCGGAAGTCGTCCCTCTCTTAGCTGAAAGGTTGAAATTCGCTCTGGCTTGGAATACAGTCGAATAGCATCCTGCCCATTATCCATAGCCACATCTGTCAAGTAGCCAAACTCGACCTCTGCGCCCTCTATCTGTTCTAGTTCTTTTTGATCTGCTTGATCCAAGCCATAGTTAGACATGACTGCCAAATCCAAGGTTTTAGCAGTTATGAAATATGCATTGGCGGTCGCCTCCATATTGGGACTAGTCACTTTGAGACCTACTAGGGCTAGAGATCCCAACATCATCAAGGTCAAGATGGATAAAAAACGCCCCTTGGAGCCTGTGAAGGACTGAATTAAGTCCTTCCAATAAGTTTTTCGCTTAATCATGCTAGTACTCCAAACTGTCAATATCCTGAGGATGCTGGTTGATCACCACATCCTTGACACCGGCATCGTGCATATGAATCACGCGATCAGCAATAGGAGCTAGCGCGCTATTATGGGTCACGATAATCACTGTTGCTCCTTTTTGACGAGACATATCTTGGAGAATTTTCAAGACTTGCTTGCCCGTCTGATAATCCAAGGCACCTGTTGGTTCATCACAAAGGAGAATTTTAGGATTTTTGGCTACCGCGCGTGCAATGGAGACTCGCTGTTGCTCCCCTCCAGAAAGCTGGGCTGGGAAATTATTAAGACGATGAGTCAGACCTACATCTGTCAAGACCTGCTCAGGATCCAAGGCATCTGTCACGATTTCAGAAGCCAGTTCCACATTTTCCTTAGCTGTCAGATTGGAAACTAGATTGTAAAACTGAAAAACAAAACCGACATCATTTCTACGGTAATTGGTGCGCTGGTGGGAACTATAGTCTGCAATATTGACACCATCTATCCAGATTTGCCCTTCATCATTGGTATCCATTCCCCCAAGAAGGTTAAGAACTGTCGACTTACCAGCACCTGACGCACCTAGAATAATAACCAATTCTCCCTTTTCAATCTCAAAATTCACATCACGATTGGCCACAATTTCCGTGTCCCCAACCTGATAACGTTTGTAACAGTGTTTCATCTCAATATAAGCCATCAGACCCACCCTCTCTCAAACAAATTACTTCCTACTACCATTATAACGCTTTTTCAACTAGTTGGAAACTGCTTACAGTCTCAACTCCTTCATAAAAGGCAGTCTCAAAACACTGCCTTCTATCCTCTTCTTAAAAATAAAATTGAACCAGATCGCCTTCTGCTGTTGCTACTGAAATCCAATCTTTCCCCATGCATTTCGCTTTTGCTTTTTCTTGATTCACTTCAACCACACTATTTTCAATACCTGGATAAGAGACTCGCAAATCTCCTCCACTCCTTGATAAAATGGTCATCTGTAAGAGTTTTTTATCCTCCCACTGCATACTAACTTCAAAATGTCCACGTGCCATTAAACCTGAAACAGAACCTGTTGACCAGGCATCAGGTAGGGCAGCTAAAGGCACCAGATAAGCTGTATGAGACTGAAGCAACATTTCCGCCATACCACTAGTAGCACCAAAATTCCCATCTATCTGAAATGGTGGATGGCTACACCAAAGATTGGGTACGGTGGATGTCTTTAACTGCTCTGCTAATAATTTATAGGCTCGATTTCCATCTCCCAAACGGGCCCAGAGATTAATCTTATTAGCCTTGGACCAGCCTGTGCCCCCATCTCCACGATCATTGAGGCTAGCACGCGCCGCATCAAGATACTCTTGCCCCTTATGACTAAAGAGAGTTCCAGGATAGAGTCCCACCAGATGAGAAGCATGCCGATGTTGGGCCTCCACTTTCTCATTTTGAAAATGCTGTTCTTCCTCCTCATACCACTCCCTGATTCGACCAGATTGAGTGATTTGCAGAGGATTTAGTAAATCAAATTTTTCTTTGACTTCAGTCAACAAGTCCGCATCCAACTCCAATGCTTGAGCAGCCTGAATAAAATCATGGAATAACTGCCAAATTAAAGATTGGTCATAGGTATTGCCAATCGAAATCGGACCATGTTCTGGCGAATAAGACGGAGAAGATACCCAACGTTGCGCCTGCTTATCCTCATGTAAAAAGGCATTCCAAAAATGAACCGTTTCCCTCAACATGGGATAAATTTTCTCCCTGAGATAGTCTTGGTCCCTGTAAAATGAGTAGGCCTCATAAACCGTTTGCATCATCCACGCATTGGCTGCTGGAGACCAACCCCAATAGTAATCCCAACCAGGTGCCGTCCAGCCAAAGGGAGTCGCTTGCGTATGGACTAACCAACCATTCTCTTCCTCTTTCTGAGAAACGATTCCTGCATACCTTGCAGCTGCTAGGCGACCATAGACACGCAAATCATCGACATAGTTGATGACCGGAAAGGCCGTCTCTAAGAGGTTAGTCACATAGGCTGGCCAATAATTCATCTGCAAGTTGATATTCAGGTGATAGTCCGAATTCCAAGGAGGATTGTCGACCGCATTCCAGACTCCTTGCAGGTTAGCTGGTAGAGCATCTGGACAATTTCTAGACGAACTAATCAATAAATACCGTCCATACTGGAAGAACAGTTCCTCCAAATCCCGTCCCTCTTGTGGCTTATAATTTTTTAACAAATCATCTGTAGTGGATGCGTCAACTTCAGCCCCCAAATCCAATTGAACACGCTGAAATAAAGCTTGGTAGTCCCGAATATGCCTTGATTTCAATTGGTCATAGCCCTTTTCTTTAGCTGTCTCCACCAAATCCTTTACTTGTCGCTCCAAATCTAGTTTATTGCGATAATTGTTAGCAGGATTTTGGGCAAAATCTGTCTTAGCTGCCAAGAAGAGATTGGCATAACTGGCTCCTGATATCTGAACCTTATCCGACCAGACTCTAATGTCTCCATCCGTTTGCCAAGCGAGACAGCCAGCAAACTGCAGGTCATTATCCTTAACCCGTCCCTTCATCAAGATATGAGAATCAGTAATATCCAGCTGGAACTCCTTGTAATCAGATTTTTTCTGCTCATACTTTCCATCAGAAGCCAAATCATTTGTCAAGGTCAGTTCTATAGTAAAATCTAGAGTTTCCGCCCCTTCCTTAGTAAAATGCTGAACCAAGAGATCATCTGGAAAACTGGCAAAGGCTTCACGTTTAAATCTCGTTCCCTTATAGGCATAAGAAGTCGTCGCAAGTGCCTTACTGATATTCAGCTGTCTCTGGTAATCCGTCACCTGAGACAAAGTCTTACCTTGCCGGCTGAACTCAATGAAAATATCTCCAAAGGACAGATAGGTCCCATATTGACTCGTTTTTGGCCCGACCAGATGCTGTTCAGCCAATTCCTTAGCTGTATTGTAATCCCTCTTTTCTAAAGCCTGCCGAATATCAGCTACAAAACCATACTGTTCCTGAAGATTTCCACCCTGATAATCTGAGCTATCAGGAAGTGGACCTCCAGACCAGAGACTTTTTTCATTAAATTGAATCCGCTCAGCCCCTATAAGCCCAAATACTTTAGCACCCAAAGAACCATTGCCTATCGGTAAGGCCTCTTCTTCCCAACCCTTGTAAGTGGTTGAAGATGGTTGCTTGTAGGTTAGCACATAATCTTGTTTTTTATTCCTTATCATAC
Source organism: Streptococcus sp. HMSC073F11 (assembly GCF_001810785.1). Taxonomy (GTDB): domain Bacteria; phylum Bacillota; class Bacilli; order Lactobacillales; family Streptococcaceae; genus Streptococcus. The sequence continues at coordinate 117,547 of NZ_KV802690.1, read as the reverse complement.
TACCATACTAACATAAAAAGCCTAGAAATCAATTCTAGACTTACAATTTTTTATTTTCCAAGGTAGTATTCAGAAACTACGTTCAATTTTTCGTCGAATTCGAATACCAATGGTGGGAAGTTAGGGATTTCCACGTCCATGATTTCGTCATCTGACAAACCTTTGATGTGTTTTACAAGAGCACGGATTGAGTTACCGTGAGCTCCTACGAATACATTTTTACCATCTTTAAGAGCTGGAGCGATTTTATCTTCCCAGAATGGAAGGGCACGTTCCAAAGTCACTTTCAAGTTTTCAGCATCTGGGATAACTGAGTCGTCAAGTGAAGCATAACGACGGTCTGTGTGAGCTGAGTGCTCATCATCACGGTCCATGTTTGGAGGCAATACATCGTATGAACGACGCCAGATGTGAACTTGCTCATCACCAAATTGTTCAGCAGCTTCAGCTTTGTTTTTACCAGTCAAACCACCGTAGTGACGTTCGTTCAAGCGCCATGATTTTTCAACTGGAACCCACAATTGGTCAGAAGCTTCAAGAGCCAAGTTAGTTGTTTTAATCGCACGTTTCAATACTGAAGTGTAAGCTTGGTCAAATTCGATACCAGCTTCTTTGATCAATTTACCAGCGTCAATCGCTTGTTGTGTACCTTTTTCAGACAAATCAACATCAGCCCAACCAGTGAAAAGGTTAGCTTTGTTCCATTCAGACTCACCGTGGCGAGCAAAAACCAATTTTACCATTAGATGGATTCTCCTTTAAATTTTCCGAGTTTTTCCCTCGTTTATCTATTCTATTTTACACAATTTTTCACAAAAAAGCTAGTCAAAACCAAAAAGGAAAGGACTGTTTGGCAATCCTTTTCCTTATTAGTATCATACAACAACCTTATTTCTCTTCAAATCCTTCTGCGACTGCTTCCGCAAAGTTTTCTTCTACGATGCTTGCACAGTGGTCACAGATGACTGCGTGGTAGCTGCGTTCTGCTGTCGTTGGGTCGATACGACGGCAACGGTCACATACTTCACCTGCAGCGCGTTCTACTGTGAAGGCTACATCTTCGAAGCTAACGGCAGCTTCTGGAGCTGGTCCTTCTGCGATGGTTAATTCAGACACAATCAAAAGTTGAGCTACATTGCTGTTTACTGCTTCGAGTAAAGTTTTCACAACTTCGTTTGGATAAACTGTCAAGTGTGCTTCAAGTGATTTACCGATAACTTTGGCATTACGAGCTTCTTCCAAGGCTTTTTGAGCTTGTCCACGGAAGTCCATGAAGGCAGCCCATGTATCCAATATTTCTTCTTGATTAGCAAATGTCTCTGCTTCTGGCAATTCTGACAATTGAACGAAGTCTTCTGCTTCAAACTCAAGATATGACCAGATTTCTTCTGCAGTGTGAGGAAGGATTGGTGTCAAGAGTTTGGTGATTTTGACAAGAATGTCATAGAAGACAGTCTGCATTTGACGGCGTTCCAATGATTTGGCACCTTCAATATAAACAACATCTTTGGCAAAATCAAGGTAGAAGGCTGACAAGTCAACGTTGATAAAGTTCACCAATGCCTTGTAGATTGTTAAGAATTCAAAGTTTGCGTAAGCATCACGAATGGTCTTAACAAGCTGGTTAAATCGAATAGTCATGTACTTATCAACTGAACGAAGCTCATCGTAAGCTACTGTATCCTCAGCTGGGTTAAAGTCAGATGTATTAGCAATCAAGAAACGAAGAGTGTTACGAATCTTACGGTAAGTTTCAGAGACTTGGCTCAAGATATCCATAGAGATACGTACGTCGTTGCTTGAATCAACACTTGTTACCCAGAGACGTAAGATTTCAGCACCAAATTGTTTTTCAACATCACTTGGAGCAATGGTATTTCCAAGAGATTTAGACATCTTCTCTCCTTTACCATCAAGGGCAAAACCTTGTGACAAGATTTGCTTGTAAGGTGCTACACCATGGTTGGCAACAGATGTGATAAGTGATGAGTTGAACCAACCACGATATTGGTCTGAACCTTCTAGGTAAAGATCTGCTGGGTAAGTCAACTCAGGACGGTTTACTACAACTCCATTCCATGATGAACCTGAGTCAAACCAAACGTCCATGATATCTGTTTCTTTCTTGAACTCGCCACTTGGTGAACCTGGATGAGTAAATCCTTCTGGTAAGAGGTCTTTGGCATCACGTTCCCACCAAATGCTTGAACCATGTACATCAAAGAGTTGAGCCACGTGTTCAATCGTTTCAGCGGTCATAATCGCTGTACCGTCTTCAGCATAGAAGATAGGAAGCGGAACACCCCAAGCACGTTGACGAGAGATAACCCAGTCGCCACGGTCACGAATCATATTGTAAAGACGAACTTTACCCCATTCTGAGTGGAATTTCACTTTTTCAATTTCATCCAAGATTTCTTGGCGGAATTTAGAAACTGAAGCAAACCATTGTGGTACTGCACGCCAGATGATTGGTTTCTTAGTACGCCAGTCAAATGGGTATGAGTGAGAGATTTCTTCTTGGGCAAGAAGGAGGTTACCAAGTTTCTCGATGACAGTTGGAACTACCTTTTCATAGAATTGACCTTCAAACTCAGGACCAGCATTAGCCATCATGATACCACGTTCGTCAACAGTCACTGCGACTTCAAGACCATTAGCAATACCAACATTGTAGTCGTCCTCACCAAAACCAGGGGCTGTATGGACAATACCAGTACCAGAGTCAGTCGTAACGTGGTCACCAAGGATAACCAACTCATCTACAGCTGTATCCCATGGGTGTTCTGTTACGATGTGGTTGAGTTCTTGACCACGGTAAGTTGCCAAAACTTGAACATCAACCCAACCAAATTTCTCAGACAAGCTAGTCAATAATTCTGCAGCAACCACAAACTTACGAGTTTCACCAGCAGGTTGAACCAAAACGTAATCAATATCTGCACCAACAGTCAAACCACGAGAAGCTGTGATGGTAAATGGAGTTGTTGTCCAGACTACGATATAAGTATCTGTATCTAGAACACCTTTACCATTTTTTACCTTGTTGGCATAGTAAAGGGAAGTTGAAACCAAATCATGGTATTCAATCTCCGCTTCAGCAAGAGCCGACTCAGATGACCAAGACCAGTAAACTGGTTTAGCACCACGGTAGATGTAACCTTTATTAGCCATCTCACCAAATACACGGATTTGAGCTGCTTCATAGTCAGGAGTCAAAGTCACATATGGATTTTCCCAGTCACCAGAAACACCCAAACGTTTGAAGTCTTCGCGTTGTTTATCTACTTGAGAAAGAGCGTATTCACGGCAAAGTTTCAAGTACTCAACCAAGTCCATTTCTTTGCGTTTGATACCTTGTTTTGCCAAAACTTGCTCGATTGGCAGACCATGTGTATCCCAACCTGGAATATAAGGAGCATAAAATCCTGACATAGACTTAGAACGAACAATGATATCTTTTGAAATCTTGTTCATAGCGTGTCCAACGTGGATATTTCCGTTAGCGTATGGAGGGCCATCATGCAAGGTGAAATGAGGTTTTCCTTGGTTCAATTCTTGACGACGTTGGTAAAGTTTTGCATCTTCCCATTCCTTTTGCCAAACTGGCTCTTTGGTAGGAAGGCCTGCACGCATTGGGAAAGCTGTTTTCCCAAGGTTAAGGGTATCTTTGAGTTTCATTGTATCTCCTTTATAAATAATAACAAATTAAAAACCACGACTGCCAAAAAGGACGAAAATCGTGGTACCACCTTTATTCGGAAAAAGATTTAGTCTTTCTCCCTCTTATCCCGTAACGTGGGGAACGTCAAATCTTACTAGCTTCAGACTTGAGTTTTTGAGAGGATAATCTTATCGTTAGGGAATGCAGGACTCACACCATCTCCTGCTCGCTGGAAATATAAGGATAAGATATTGTTCTCAGATTATTTCTTATAAAATTGTAACAGATTCTTGCGGTGCCGCAAAACCTGGTTCTGAGTTTACAGCTTCAGTAGCTGGTGTTGGTCCTGAATAATGGCTTGGAGCTACTTCTGGCTCTTCATACATTGGACCAACTGGATGAGCTGGACTTTCTTCAACAACCGGAGCTGGTGAAACCACTTGTTCTTGTTCAGCTCTTGCTTCGGCTTCCGCAAGTTCCTTATTAGCCGCTTCGATACGCGCTTGCAACTCTGCCATTTCCTCGGGAGAAAACTGACGAGTAATATCAATTGGTTCTTCCTCTGGATGTTGTTGTAAGACAGAGTCACCTAAGACTTCGCTTACTACTTCTTTGAAGGCTTCATCACTTGTCTGAAGATAAGTAGCTGTTGGACGAAGAATGTCTTCCCAATCTGAAGATTCAACAATTGCTAACTGGCTCTCAATTGTAGATTTGAGACGTTGATGGAAGACACGGCTCTTGTTCTTCAATTCTTCTGTTTCAACAGCAACTTTCTTAGCATTATCAGTTGCTTGACGAAGAATTTCATTTGCCTTGTACTTAGCTTCTTCCAACAAACGTTGTGCATCCTGCTCTGCTTGTTGGATAATATTGTTTGAGCGTTCAGTTGCAGCTTGTTTTACTCGCTCTGCTGTATCTTGTGCAATCAATACAGACTGGCTCAATGAATCTTTCATCTCATCAAAGTAAGACAAACGCTCTTCCAAACTCTTAATATGTAAATCCTTATCATGATTAGAGCGAACCAAATCTTCATAATCACGGACTACAATATCTAAAAATTCATCTACTTCTTCTTGATCAAACCCTCTAAAGCGTGTGCTAAAGGTTTTATCTTTGATTTCTAACGATGTAATTGGCATATTTTTCCTCACTTACTTAATAACAATTGGACCGTTAATTTCTTTTTATCTTTTTTTGTTTGCCCATTATCTCTAACGAGTTTCAATCGACCAAATTTCCTTACACTAATCAGATCACCAACTTGAACTGCATAATCTGATTTTTCAACTAAATGGTAATTAACTTGGACTGCCTGTTTTTCAATTAACTGACTTGCCTGATTTCTAGACAGCTTGAAGACACCTGCTAGAAAAACATCTAATCTTGAACTAGCGATACAGATATCTAATTCTTGATAATCTTCTACTGTGGTAATTTTCTCAGTAAAATCCCGTTCTTCTAGACGAACCGGTAAACGAGCAATTTTCGTAATGCCGTCTTGAAAAAGGAGCATAAACTGTCGATTAATGATAATCTGTGCCCTCTCTTCGTTGACTAAGATATCACCAAATAGCTTCCTATCAATTCCCAGCTGATTTAAAACAGTCCCTAATATTTTTGAATGCGTTAGGCGTTCAAACTTATTAGGATAGACAATTTCTTGCAAGGAAAGTTCAAAATCAGAGAATTCCGGCTCAAAATAATCAGGATACAGGAGTACCCGTACATATTCAGTTTCAAGAAACTGCCGACTGCTCATGTAGGAGATGCCGTTGGTTGATGCTAGAACCTTTAAAATCTTTTCTTGATGGGGATTTACAAAGGGTGTTAAAAAAGGAGAATAAGAATCTTCTACCTTTTTTATCCATTCTACTCCCTTATCAATAAAAGACGAATCATTCTTAGAAAAGTGTTGATAAATCATCTTGTTCATAGAAAGATCACTAAAAGTCGAATCAACTGCTCCCCTAGGAAGTGAACTAGTAATACCGCAATCCAGACAGACAAGTCAAGACCTGCAATCTGGAGGGGTAAACGTTGCAAGGGAGCTATTATCGGTTTCACTAAACTAATAATCAAGCGTCCAAGACGTGATTCATAAGCATTGGGAAACCAAGACATCAGAGCAAACACGATTAAAATCAGTGAATAGATATCCACTGCATTTTGAACAAAACGAATGAGAAAGATCATTATCTCACTCTCGTACGTTTCATATCAAAGCCAAATTCACCATTTTGTGATTCATCTGGAATTTTGATGTCTTCAATATTGACAACAACATCAACTGGTGTCAGCAGGTACATAGTAGATGCTACCTTTTTCATGTTACCAGCTAAAACATGGCGCGCCCCATCCAGATAGTCCAAACAACGACGAGCTTGAACTTCTGTCATATATTGGAAATCAATCAAAATACTTTCGTTACCAGCTAATAAATCAACAATATCTGTGGCATCTTCGTATTTACGTGGATAACGAACATCAATTGTCACCTTATCAGTAGAACGTTGACTTTGCATAGCCAACTCTTGTTGACGGGCATGAAGACGAGTGATGTTTTTATCTTTAGATGGCGTGCTACCAGCTTGTTGAGGCAACTCTTGAACAGAAGGGACTGGAGTCACAATCGGCTCTTCAGCTTTAGGCTGATATGCAGTACCAACATCTTCTCCATCTTCTGTAAAATAATCTATAAATTTATCAAATCTATCTTTTAAAGACATATTTCTTTCCTATTTAAAAAATGCTGTACCAATTCTGACAAATGTTGAGCCAAATTCAATCGCTTCCTTGTAGTCACGACTCATACCCATACTCAAGTCCGTCATTGGCATATTGGGAATTTGTTTTTCTCTAATTTCTAGTTGCAAATCCTGCGTAGCTTTAAAAATCTCTTTCAACTCATCACTACTAGCTTCAAAAGGAGCCATGGTCATCAAGCCGACATATTCAATTTTATCTAAGGTGGCCAATTCTGGTAAGAGCTCCAATAGTTCTTCCCTTGAAAAACCATGTTTGCTCTCTTCCCTTGAGATATTTACTTGTAAGAAACACTTAACAACTCGGTCACTTCTTTTTTGAATTTCCTCTGCTAGCTTTAATGAATCCAAAGCGTGGAAATAATCAACATACTGAATGACATCTTTGACCTTGCGTCTTTGCAAGGTTCCAATCAAATGCCAGGTAATATTTCTATCTTTTAAAGCTTCATATTTCTCAAGAAATTTATCCACACGATTTTCACCAATATGATGCACACCTAGCGGAAGCAAAGCCTCCGCTGTCGGTACGTCTACATATTTTGTAACAGCAACAACCGAAACAGAATTGGCTTCTCTTCCTGACTGCTGACTTGCATCTTTTATTTGTTGAAAAACACGTTCTGTATTTTCTTTCAAATTCATTTACTTAACGATTTTTGAAAAATGGAGGAGTGTCTAATTCATCCTCATCGTGTAAAGATGGCGCTTCGAAACGTTCAACTGGTGATACCACTGAATCAGTTGGTCGAACAATTGTCTCACGACGCAAGTCCCAATCACCAAATGCTGAAGTTTGAGAAGTTTCTGTGCGACGAGGCGCTGGACTTGGAATTTCTGCAGTTTCAGCCATATCAAACTGACGATTATGATTGTGTGCATGATTAGGACTTGCTTGTTCATGACGGACAGCTTGTCTTGGTGCATGGCCCACAACTTTTTCAACACGATCTTGACGAACACCAGTTGCAACGACTGTCACACGAATTTCATCTTTCATGTTTTCATCGATAGATGTTCCGAGCCAGATGTTCACTCCTTGACCAGCTGCTTGGTTGACAATTTCTGAAGCTTCTTCTGCTTCAATCAAAGTCAAATCAAGACCACCAGTAACGTTGACGATAACATCCTCAGCACCGTCAATAGTTGTTTCAAGAAGTGGTGAGTAAATTGCCTTACGAGCTGCTTCTACCACACGTTCTTCACCACTGCCGATACCGATACCCATTAGGGCGTTTCCTTTATTTGCCATAACTGTTTTCACATCGGCAAAGTCAAGGTTAATCAAACCAGGATTTGTGATCAAGTCCGTAATTCCTTGAACACCTTGGCGAAGTACGTTATCTGCTTCGCTAAGAGCTTCAAGAAGTGGAGTTTTCTTATCAACAATTTCAAGCAAGTTGTTGTTTGAAATAATCAATAGAGTATCTACATGTTCGCGAAGCTGATTGATTCCTTCTACAGCGTACTGACCACGTTTGCTTCCTTCGAAACCGAAAGGACGTGTCACAACACCAACTGTAAGAGCACCTAAATCTTTAGCAATGCGGGCAATAACAGGAGCAGCACCAGTACCTGAGCCACCTCCCATACCTGCAGTAATGAAGACCATGTCTGCTCCAGTAATAGCTTGAGTCAAGGCTTCTTCGCTTTCTTCGGCTGCCTTTTGACCGATTTCAGGTCGACCACCAGCACCCAAACCACGAGTCAATTTAGGACCTAACTGAATTACAGTCTCAGCTTTTGTACTACTCAAAGCTTGTACATCTGTGTTTGCTGCGATAAATTCTACGCCTGCAACACCTTCGTCAACCATGCGGTTAATGGCGTTTCCGCCACCTCCACCAACACCGATTACTTTAATCACTGCACCTTGAGCAGCCGCTGTATCAAATGAAAATGTCATAGTTTATTTTTCCTCTTTTATTCATCAAACATACTTCCAATTAAACCACGGAAGCGATCTGCGATTTTTGGTTTATTTTGAGAAGATACTTTATCTTCTTTGGGAGCAACTACGTTTGTAGAAGCTGATTGCTCAACCTCAGTATTTTGAACTGGTTGAATAGGGGTCGGTTGTGCTACCTGCGTAACGCGTTGAATCATCCCACCAAAATTAATTGGTTGGTGACGCAAAGTATCCTCACCCTTAACTGCTCTTTGTGCTAATAAATTCACCTCAGTCAATTGACCAGCAAATTCAGACAAGCTAATCACATGAGCGAAGGCAGGATTACGGATTCCAACTTGATTTGGAACGTAAAGTTTGACACCAACGCCAAAGACTTCCTGTGCAAGTTCTACAACACCTGGTAAAATAGCATTTCCACCAATCAGAACAATCCCACCTGGAAGATCCAACAAATGTCTTCTTTCCAACTCTTGTTTGATTTGTTCAAAAATGTGTTTAATGCGAGCTGAAATAATCTCTGCTAGGTATCTTTCTGTAACTTCTACAGGCTCTACTTCACCAATCACTTCAACTTGGAAGGTTTCATTGCTTGCAAGTGAAGGGTAGGCTTCCCCATAGTTCAATTTCAATCCTTCAGCTAATTTCTGTGAAGTCTTCAAGACTTTAGAGATATCTTTTGTGACATAATCTCCACCTTCTTGAAGAATATTTGTAAACTGGAGTTCTTGGTTACGGATTGTAGCAACAGTTGTTTGACCTGCTCCCATATCAATCACAGTAGCTCCAAATTCACGCTCTCCTTCGTTCAAGACTGAACGAACCAAAGCCAATGGTGAAATAATAATATTTTCAACTTGAACACCTGATCGCTCAACTGTCTTGCGTAAATTGTGAAGAATAGTACGTGGACCTGTGTAAAGTAAACCACGCATTTCAAGACGAACCCCCATCATACCACGTGGGTCACGAATACCTTGGAAACCATCTACGATAAATTCTTCTGGAATAAAAGTAATGACTTCACGATCTGGTGTCATACTCTTTGTCAAGGCTGATTTAACAACATTTTCAACATCTTGATCTGTAATTTCTTTTGTATCAGATGTAACTGGAATCATACCTTGAGTTGGTTCTACTTGCAAAAGATTTCCAGGCAAACCAACATTCACTGATTTGATTGAAATGCCAGCTTTCTCTTCTGCTTGGGAAATAGCTGACTTGATAGCAGTTGCTGCTGCTTCAATATCAACGATAATCCCATCCTTTACACCTTTACTCTTGGCATTACTTACACCAATTACATTAAGTTCACCATTTCTATGCTCGGCAACCAATACTTTAATCGAATTAGTTCCGATATCTAAGCCTGTAAAAAAACCATCTCTAGCCATTACATCGCATCCTCTCTCTTCCAAGTTTCAAACTTCTATTCAATATAGCTAAAATAGGACATAGCTATTCACAGAATATTATAACACAAAAAATCCAATCGTGCTTAGTTTTTCCTAAATTTACTTACCATTTTTTCACATTCGTTCCTTAGCTTTTTTTATTTTCCAAACAGGTTATAAAAAATCAGATTTATGAAAAAAAGAAAGCTCATTTCTAAGCTTTCTTTGCAATCATTTTTTCTGTTTCTTGTGCTAAAAATAGTTCCAAGATTTTCTTTGTTAACGTAATCGCTGCTGATAAGGCCAGGGAAACGATTAAATAATTAGCTACTAAGCCATGGTCTCCAACCAATGGTGGTTTTGTCAAGAATCCGTAATCTCCACCTGTTACTAAATTGACCACAAAAATCAAGGCATTTAGTGCAAAGGTCATGAGAAAAATTCCCTTCACATCCAGCAATCGCGCGTTATACTGTCTCAATAGATAAACTAAAGAGTTCCCCAAGAGAGCTAAGTGGCCAAAGATAAAGGATAAAATCGTAATATGTGGGAAAGGATAGGCATCTGACACTGGATAAACAAAGGCTGCTAATGTCCCAAATGTTCCTAGTAATGCAAAATACTGCCTATATTTGGACTGACCAGGTAGCAAGAGCACCACAAACATAGCCATACGACAATGGTAAAAGGGTAAACTTTCTGACAGAGGCATATGATTGACCCCATACCAACCATAAATCAGGATCAACTGAACCGCCTGCAAGATTTGGAAAAATCGTTGGTAAGCCTTCTTTTCACGATAACGATAGGCTGTATAAAAGGTCAAAGCCAAGAGTGTAAATATACTGACATACCAAAAAAGGTCAAATTTGGGTGGCTCTGTTGCTTGGGTCGTAAAGAAAATATCCCATAAATTCATCTAGTCTTCCTCATGATTCAAAATTTTCCTGCATATTATTATACCATGCTATTTGTCAAAAATGGATTTAGAAATACGTAAATGTTTGACAAAATCACTTTGCTTCATTTTCTAAACTTTCTACCAACTTGGCTAGATTCATGGAGTTAGAGCCCTTGAGCAAGATTTGGTCATTAGCTCCTAGACTTTCCTTGACCTGCTTAACTAGGTCTTCAAATTGGTCTTGGTCTTCTGTTTTCTTGAAGTAATAAACGTGTCCGATTGGGAACATTTGACTGGCCAGTTGGGCTAATTCAGCAATGTCTTCTCCGTAGAAAATCACGGTATCCAGCACATCTGGTGAGAGGCTCAAAATCATCTGGTTATGGAGCTGAACAGACTGGTCACCGAGTTCCTTCATGTCCGCCAAGACAGCGATTTTTTTACCACCTTCGTTGGCTGGAATGGCAGAGAAAGTCTCTAAAATCAGCTTCATAGCAGTTGGATTGGCATTATATACGTCAGACAGAATATCTGCTCCATTAGCTGCTTTCTTCCACTCGGTACGGTTACGCGTCAATTCAAGATTTTCGAAGGCCAAACGGATTTGCTCCTCTGAAACTCCTTCTTGTAGGGCAACATAAGACGCAATCATAGCATTGGTGGCATTGTACTTACCAGTCACTGGCAAATCAAGGGCTTGCTCCAAGAAATTGGCCTTAAAGGTCAAGCTATCCTTACGCTCAACCAAGTCGGTAATTTCCAACTCTGCTCCTTGGCCAAAACGAACTACCTTTTTATCAGTTGGCAAGTAGTCCTCTACAATAGTGTCAGCTGGGGCCAAGAGCAAAGAACCTTCAGGCATGCCATCAGCAATTTGCATTTTTCCTTTAGCAATTTCTGAACGGTCTTTGAAAAAGGCCAAATGGGCTTCGCCAACCAAGGTCACGATGGCTGTTTTTGGATGAGCCAATTCTGACAAGAGATGAATATCTCCCAAGTGATCCTGTCCCATCTCCAATACCAACTTTTCTGTTCCTTCAGGCATGTGAAGAACTGTGTAGGGAAGCCCAATCTCGTTATTGTAGTTGCCTTGTGTTTTGTATGTTTTGTAGCTTGTTGATAGCAAGTGCGCTAACATATCTTTGGTCGTTGTCTTGCCATTTGAACCTGTAACAGCAAAGACATCAACAGCCGTTTTTTCAAGATAGTAGGCTGCTAGGGTTTGAAAGGCAGTCAATACATCATCTACTAAAATGTAGGGATGGTTTGCAATTTCTTTCTCAGACAGGGTTACAGCAGCGCCATTTTCAAAGGCTGTTTCGATAAAGTCATGGCCATCACGCGCCCCTTTGAGGGGCACAAATAAATCCCCTGCCGCAATTAAGCAACTATCAAACTCGGCCTTTTCTAACTTGGTATCCTCAAAAATGCTGATATCATTTTTAGATCCGACAACTTGAGCCACTTCTTGGATTGTTAATTTCATTTCTACTCCTTTAAAAAGGGTTGAAGTCCGAGAACTCTAATCACTCTGCAGTGATAGTTCTGGCTCCTACCCTCTCTTTCATTTTATAGCAAATGCGCTTCGCGCTTGTCAAAACTTTCTTTAGCAAGGTCAACCAAACGCTCGATTAGTTCTGGGTAGCTGATTCCCATATTATCCCAAAGTAGTGGATACATTGACCACTGGGTGAAACCTGGCATGGTATTGAGCTCATTTAGGAAAATCTCTCCCTTATCAGTATAGAAGAAATCGCAACGAGATAGACCTAAACCACCAATGGCACGGAAGGCTGTTTCTGCATTTTGACGCATGACAGCTACCACATCATCACTGATTTTAGCTGGAATATCCATAGTAATCTTATTATCAATATACTTGGCGTCATAGTCGTAGAAAGCAACATCCTTGACTACTTCTCCTGGAAGGGTGCTTTTGACATCGTAATTACCCAGTAGCCCAACCTCGATTTCACGGGCATTCACTCCTTGTTCTACCAAGACACGACTATCATATTGGAAGGCAAGTTTCAAGGCTTGACGGAGTTCGTCTTGATTTTCAGATTTGGAAATACCGACACTTGAACCCATGTTTGATGGTTTTGTGAAGACTGGATAAGTCAATTTTTCTTCCACTTCAGCAATTTTAGCAGTCATATCATCATCTTCGACAATGGCCACATAAGGAACTTGAGCAATCCCGACAGATTCTAAGACACGCTTAGTGGTGATTTTATCCATGGCAAGACTAGATGACAATATGTTACAACCAACATAAGGCATTTTCAAAACTTCGAGGAAGCCTTGAACTGAGCCATCTTCTCCCATCGGACCGTGAAGGACTGGAAAGACCACTGCTCCCTCTTCGTATATAGCACTTGGTGCAACTTGCTTATCCCAATCAATAGTTTCATTGGTCATAAGACGATCCTCTTGACCTGGAGTCTGGCTAAATTCTTGCGTTTTAATAAAGTCACCTGACTGGCTGATGAAGAAAGTCTTGACTGTGAAACGGTCGTAGTTGACCGCACGCATCACACTTTCAGCTGAAAGAACAGAGACTTCACGCTCTGCACTACGTCCACCGTATAAAAGAATAATCGTTTGTTTCATATTATTGGTTCCAATTCTAATAGAATACTCATTCTTTAGTATATCATATTTGCTTCTTTTTTGAAACTTGAACCTGATACTGGTCTTCAAGTAATCTAAAAAGAGACCGATAAAACTAATATCGGCCTCCATGATTTTTGTATAAATGAATTTGAGTTTGTTAATTATCTACACTTACAACTCTGTTCGATTTTCAATGGCTCGTAAGAGTGTGACTTCATCAGCATACTCGATATCTGCTCCCACAGCGAGGCCTCGTGCCAGACGAGTAACCTTGATGCCAGCCGGCTTGAGAAGACGAGAGAGATACATAGATGTCGCTTCCCCATCTGCTGTGGCATTGGTTGCTACGATTACCTCTGAAACCTCACTATCCATAAGACGAGTCATGAGGCTCTTGAGATTGATATCATCCGGACTAATACCATTCATGGGAGAAATGAGTCCATGCAAGACATGATAAAGTCCATGGTATTCTTGAATATTCTCCATAGTCGCCACATCGCGACTATCTTCGAGAACTAAAATCGTTGTCTGGTCACGAGTCGGATCGGTACAGATAGAGCAAGGATCATCATCAGTCAAGCGACCGCAGATGGAACAATAGGTCAGCTCTCTCTTAGCAGAAAGGAGATTTTTGGCAAACTCATTGACGTCGTCATCAGACATTCCAATAGTATAAAAGGCCAGACGTGTAGCCGTCTTAATCCCGATACCTGGTAACTTAGAGTAGCTGTCAATTAGCTTAGCAATAGGTGTTGGATAAAGCATATGTTCCTTTCTAATTCATTGGATGGTGTTGGTTATAGAGGTTGATAATATCGCGTGCAATGGAAGGTCCGACACCATTTGTAAGATTGGTGTTATGCGGGAAGACAACGGCAACAGCGATTTGAGGATTATCTGATGGGGCATAGGCCACGGCATTAGTATTGTTAGCTTTTTGACCGCCCTCAACATAACTTTCAGCAGTACCTGTTTTTCCACTAATGGATACCGCTGCGCCATTTGAAAAGGCACGACCGGTTGTCAAAGCACTACCACCATGTGACACTTGATAAAAGCCTTGTTGGAGGATGGAAACATCAGACTCAGAAATATTAATTTTATTCATTTCCTTGGTTTCAATAGATTGGATTAAGTTCCCTAAGCCACCTTGTTCGTTGTTTCCATAAATCCCCTCGACAATGTGGGGGGCAATCCGAACACCGTTGTTGGCAATAGTTCCAACGTACTGGGCTAATTGCATAGGGGTGTAGTTATCAAACTGGCCAAAGGCATTGGTAATGTAATTGGCAAAGTCATATTCCTTAGGGGTAAATCCTGTAGATTCATCCGGAAGATCAATACCCGTTGAAGCTCCAAGACCATATTCCGCAAATGTCGCACGTAATTTCCCCATAGCGGATTCCAAATTGCTTGTTCCAACAAACATATTAGGTTGATAAGTTTGGCCCATGATTCCCAAAGCCGTTTGAACCATATAGGTATTAGAAGAATACTCCAAGGCTTCCACAGCTGTAATCGGGAATGAACCGTAGGCTTGAGTATACCAAGAATTAATTGGAGCTGAACCTTGGAAGACAATCGGTTGGTCTGTCAAGGTCTGATTCCCTGATAAGACTCCATTCTCCCAACCAGAGCTGATGGTCGCCGCCTTGACAACAGAACCCGGGACAAAGACATTGGTTACTGTTCCCAAGGAATCAGGTGTTAAATCTCCCGTTTTCAAGTCATGTTTGAGTCCTGACATAGACAAAACTGCACCTGTTTTTGGGTTCAAAGCAACTGCATACACACCTTCAGAATATTTGGCTCCTCCATTTCCCAGTTCGGAATTGAAATAACTCTTAAGCAGATTGTCCACGCTATCTTGGAAGGCCAAATCAATAGTCAGTTTAATATTATTCCCTTTGGTACCATCTTCGATATTTTCGACACTTTCCATATTGCCATACTTGTCTAGATGGACTTCTTTCACCGAGCGTTTTCCTTGCAAGGTTTCTTCATATTGTTTTTCTAGATAAGAAGTCCCAACACGGTCGTTTAGAGAATAACCCTTTTTGATATAAGCATCTGCTTCTTCAGCTGGAAGACCAGCTTTTTCACTGGATACACTTCCTACTATAGACGAAAGTGAAGTCTCTAGAACTTTTCGATCCCACGAAGTTGAAATACTGATACCAGGTAAATTCTTAGAGGCCGAAGCAATCAAGGCAATCTGAGTATCTGTTAAGGAGTCTGTCGCAATGGTCCCTGTCGCAAAATTTCCAACTGCATTGAGTTGGCTAAAAAGATAAATTTCTTTCTTTTCGTCATCAGAGTAGGCCAATTGACTTGGATCGATACTTTCAACAGTATTATTGTAAAGTTCGGACTCAGATAATTGATTGCCATCAGAATCAAGTCGCTTCTCACGTGGTAAACTTTCCACTGCTTTCTTATAGACATCTTGATCTGCTAGATAATAGTCTACCAACTGTCGGTCAGTCAATGTTGGAGAAGAAACTCCCACATAGGCTAACAGCTTCTTAGCTGTTTCTTTTAAATCTGCAGCCGTCATTTTGTTGTTTCGAGTAAAGGAAACAACCTGTTTCACAGTATTTTCAACCAAAGGCTTGCCGCTGGCATCATAAATTTCGCCCCGGGCCGAGCTAGTGGTCACCTTTGTTTTACTAGCAGATGCTAATTTTGTCTCATAAAAATCCTTGTTCAAAACCTGCATATAAAGCAGGCGACCAATAATAGCCATAAAGAGTAAAATGACAATCGAAAACAATAAATTAAGCCGAATCGGAATCGAATGGCTGTTAAATTTTCTCATACAAATCAGTCTCATTTCTATTTAAAATCTTACTCTTCATTGTACCATAATTTGAGCAGAAAATTATGGAAAAGAAAGAAGCTTTTTTCGTTTTTAAGGTAAGATACGTTTTTATTTATTCATCCCTATATTATATGTTATAATGAATGTAAAAGTTCAATAATCTAGTCTTTTTCCAATACGACTCATTTAAAGGAGCCTTCCCTATGGACAAACCAGATATCGCAACTGTCATTGATTCACATTTTGAAGAAATGACAGACCTTGAGCAAGAAATCGCTCGCTATTTTTTGCAAGCTGAAACGATTACAGATGATTTATCTTCTCAACAAGTCACCCAAAAATTACATATCTCCCAAGCTGCTTTGACCCGCTTTGCTAAAAAGTGTGGCTTTACTGGCTACCGAGAATTTATTTTCCAATACCAACATCAAGCAGAGAAACAAGACACCCATTCTCACAAACACAGTCCACTGACAAAACGAGTCCTCAGAAGTTATAGCAACATGAGAGAACAAACACAGGACTTGATTGACGAAGAACAACTGGAACGAATCGCCCAGCTAATCGAAGATGCTGAGCGTGTCTACTTCTTCGGAACAGGGAGTTCTGGCCTCGTAGCTCGTGAAATGAAATTACGCTTCATGCGTCTAGGTGTGGTCTGCGAGGCCTTGACTGACCAAGATGGCTTTGCTTGGACAACCAGTATTATGGATGAGAATTGTCTCGTACTCGGTTTCTCACTTTCTGGCACAACTCCTTCTATTTTAGATAGTCTATTAGACGCCAAGGAGATGGGGGCAAAGACTGTACTTTTTACAAGTGTTCCCAATAAAGATAGTCAAGCCTATACAGAGACTGTTCTTGTAGCCACACACAGCCAGTCTTCTTACATCCAGCGTATATCCGCTCAACTTCCTATGCTCTTCTTTATCGATTTGATTTATGCCTACTTTTTGGAAATCAATCGTGAAAGCAAGGAGAAAATCTTTAATAGCTACTGGGAAAATAAAAAACTCAATGGCTATCGTAGACAAAAACGTATAAGAAAATCCTAGTTTGGTCTAGCCAAACTAGGATTTTTATTCATCACTAAACATACCTCTTCAAGATTATGAATTAGTCATATCTTGACTTAGTCTTGAATAATTTCATGTAATCACTTTTTGAAGGGAGTAAATAAGCAAGTCTGACAGTATCCTCAACAATTGTATATAATACGATGTAATCCTTACTCAAGGTCAATCCTCGCGTTTGATAGTGAGGATCTAATTTCTTACCAAATTTTTCATCGGCATCAAATCCAGCTTGGGGGAAAATTTCTAGACGATTAATATCTTTTCTAATATTGGCTACTTTTCGTCTCGCAGCCTCTACAGAACCAATTTCCTCCGCTATATACTGATATATTTTATCCAGACTATCAATTACTCTAGGAGAATACAAAATCCTATATTTTTTATAATCCATAGCGTGTCACGACATCCTCATCTGTCAAGTAATTTCCAGCCTCAATCTTGGCATAACTTTCTTGAACTTCTGCTTGTAATTGCCTAAATAAATACTCCTTCTCCAATTCCTCTTCACTCAGTAAATCTACTTCATTTGTTACGGCAACATTCTTTAAAAATAATCTGAGTGCCGATGAAAGAGAGAGATTTTTTTCTTTTAACACTTCCATTGCATCATTTACTAATTCTCTATTAGCTTGGAAGGTCACAACTTTACTTGAATTCGCTATAGCCATTTTATATAATTCCTTTATATATTTTCTTTATTATCTCACAATTATAAAGAAAGTCAAGAGGATTTGATCAGAAAATCCTAGTTTGGCTGAGCCAAACTAGGATTGTTTTGTCTTGAAATGATAATAAGCTCCCAACATACCTGCTGTATTTTGGTGATGGGCAAATTCTAATCGTGTTTTTTCAGCTAGGCTTGGCACCAAGGCATCTTTCAAGGCTGTGCGAATCTTGGGTTTGAGGATAGCCTCTTGTCCCATGATACCGCCACCGAGAATAACCACTTCTGGATTGGCAACGTAGCAAATATTTGCCAGACCTTTCCCTAGATAGTCTACCATACGGTCAATACCAGCCATGCAAATCTTGTTGCCTTCAGTGGCTTCCTTAAAGATACGTCGGCCATTCCACTGATCAACTGGATCTCCATGAGCTGCTGCTACATACTCCACCAAAGCTGTCGTAGAGGCCAAGTCTTGGAAATCTCCATCCTGCATATGCATATAACCGACTTCGCAGGCTGAATTGCTAAATCCATGGAAGACTTTCCCATCCATAATCAAGCAACCACCGATACCGGTTCCAATGGTCAAGCAAAGGGTGACACTCGCTCCCTTGCCTGAACCAGATACCGCTTCAGCAAGACCTGCACAGTTG
Organism: Streptococcus sp. HMSC073F11; assembly: GCF_001810785.1. Classification (GTDB taxonomy): domain Bacteria; phylum Bacillota; class Bacilli; order Lactobacillales; family Streptococcaceae; genus Streptococcus. The sequence goes on along the minus strand of NZ_KV802690.1, from coordinate 99,075 downwards.
ACATCATTTTCAATCTCACAAGGAATATTAAAGCTAGTCTCGATTTCCTTCTTGAACTGAGTTCCTGCATAGTTAGGGATTTGAGGCCCAGCATAGAAAATCTCACCCTTATCTGGATCCACCATTCCTGCAGAAGAAATAGCAACACCTGCTACTGGGCCTTTTTCTAAATAGCTGGCTACGATATCTTTGGTCTTTTGTAAGATATGAGGTCCACCTTTATGCGCCTCTGTTGGCATTTCATGCGATTCAACAAGTTGGCCTTCTTGGTCGATCAAACCATATTTGATATTTGTTCCACCGATATCAATTGCAACGTAGTGTGTCATAAATACCTCCTTATGGATTAGAGGAAGCGCTCCTTGGTTTCACGAATCAAGGCTGCAGCTGCTTCTACAACTGGACGATCTTCTTCAGTCACTGGTGTCAATGGTGAACGAACAGAACCAATATTCAGTCCTTCATTGATCTTCAAGACTTCCTTAATCACACCATACATATTTCCATGTGCAGAAGTGAGTTTACCAATGATAGCGTTGATAGCGTATTGTAATTCACGCGCTGTTTCTAAGTCTTTATCAGCAATCAATTGGTTGAGTTTCAAGAAGAGTTCTGGCATCGCACCATATGTACCACCGATACCAGCTTTAGCTCCCATGAGACGACCACCTAAGAACTGTTCATCTGGACCGTTGAAGACGATATGGTCTTCGCCACCAAGGCTCACAAAGGTTTGGATATCTTGAACTGGCATAGAAGAGTTCTTAACACCGATAACACGTGGATTCTTCAACATTTCAGTGTAGAGACTTGGCGTCAAAGCAACACCAGCTAATTGAGGAATGTTATAAATCACGTAGTCTGTGTTTGGTGCTGCAGCACTAATGTCATTCCAGTATTTAGCAACTGAGTATTCTGGCAAGCGGAAATAAATCGGCGGAATCGTTGCAATAGCATCTACTCCTAAGCTTTCAGCATGACGAGCAAGTTCCATACTATCTTTGGTATTGTTGCAAGCAACGTGAGCAATGATGGTCAATTTACCTTTGGCAACTGCCATGACTTCTTCTAAGATTAATTTACGGTCTTCAACGCTTTGGTAGATACATTCACCAGAAGAACCATTGACGTAAAGACCTTGAACACCTTTATCAATGAAGTATTGCACCAAGGCACGCGTACGTTCTGAACTTACTTCTCCTTGATCATCATAACATGCGTAGAAGGCTGGAATGACACCTTCGTATTTTTTTAAATCTGACATAGATTTTCTCCTAAGATTTCTTTTTTTCTGCTAGAAACAGAATTTATTCTTTACGTGTTTAGTATACACCTTGTAAAAAACGCTTTCAACACCTTGTGTACACTTAGATTTTAGTTTCGATATGAATTTTGAAATGTTTATGGCTTGAAAGTAGTTTCAGAAACAAGCCATCCTATTGGTATTTTGCGAAAATTTTCTCCATCAATCCAGTCTGGAGAAAGACCAAGAGCCCAAACCCAAAAAGCAGGAAGGCTGAGCCACCTAAAAGTAAACTGAAGGCGGACAGATAAAGAACCATCACAATGATAAAGAGAATAGCTAACATGAGGAAGAACCAAGGAAAGTTAAAACTTGCCAAGATAAGTCCTTTTTGTAGCACTTCTTTCCAAGTCAAATCATAGCGCGCAGCTATGGGGTAGCTAGCCAACATCACGATAGTGAGGAAGATAAGAACACCTAGACAAATAGCTTTTACCATTTGGAAAGGCATAGCTGTCTGCCCCCAAAAAAGATAGAGGTCTAAAATACTTAATGAGACGATACCCAACTCAAGCAGACCTAACTGAAGACCTAGTTTCAGATTTTGCTTGAAAGCTCTTAGATAGATTTTAAAGACAGGCACACGTCTACTCTTCTTAATCTCAAACATAGTCTCGTAAAGGCTAATTTTAGCCACTCCAATCGTCACGATGGGCAAACAAGAGACAACAAAAAGAAGATTGGCTGTCACGATATCCAAGACCTTCTCACTAAAACGCATGAGAAAGTTATCTGTATCAAATGCTGCCTTGATAAGGCTTACTCCTTTTTGTGCCATGTCTACTCCTCCTGAGTTTTTAATCAATCAAAATTTTAAAGAGATATTTGCGAACCTTCTCTTCCATACCTGCATAGCCATTTGGCTGGTGTGGTTCTCCTGGGAAGAAAATCGCAAAATTGTGATAACCCAACAAGAGTGGGTAGTGTTCATGACAATGCACAAAGCCAATGTCACTTGCTTCGTCGAATGCTACTGCCTCGTCTTTGATACGTGAACCGTAACTCGAATATTCATGTCCTTCTACCAGCAAATGCAAATCTGCATAGTTCTGATGATGCTCAAATTGATCATTTTCAGCTTGATTGAGGACATTTTCCTGAACAACTAGAAAGACCTTGTCCCCATCAATCTCATACTTTCCTAATTCGAAAGAATCCTTACGGTGCTGATAGAGATAGTCGATAGCCTTGTCTAGATTGGGATGAATTCCTTTGTAAAAGGTGATGTTTTTCAAATCGTCAAAAATCATACTCTTTCCTTCGTTTCTGATAGTTAACTAAAATCATTCTTAAGTTGATAAGTGTCTAACAAAATCTCTAAGGTAAGCAAATACCCAACATTTTGTAGACACTTATAACATCTATATTTCCATAGCATGTCAAGACCACTTCCGCAATCTTGACACACCAGTTTACTTTTCTTAACCTTTGACCGCTCCCATGGTAATACCTTGAGTAAAGGATTTTTGGAAGACTAGGAAGACTGTTACGATTGGCACAGCAGCAAGAGCTGCACCTGCCATGATCAAACCATAGTTGGTTGCCATTTCAGCCTGCATAGTCGCAACACCGAGTGAAATGGTCAAATTATTACGTGAAGTCAGCATTACCAACTGCATGAAGTAGTCGTTCCATGTATTGATGAAGGTAAAGATTGCAAGGGCTGCAAATCCTGGTTTCACAATTGGGAAGGCTACGCTCCAGAAGGTACGAATCTCACCACAACCGTCGATTTTAGCTGATTCAAGCAACTCTGTAGGAATATTCTCACTGAACTGTTTCATGAGGAAGACCCCGAATGGCCATCCAATCAAAGGCAAGATAACTGCCCAGAGAGTATCGTGAATTCCCATGAAGTTGACGATACGTACCAATGGTACAAGGACAACTTGTTTTGGAAGTGCCATAGCAGCAATAAAGATTGCAAAGAGAATACGTTGCCCATAGAAACGTTTTTTAGCCAATACATAACCTGCTAGAGATGAGGTCGCACAGACTAAGAACATGGTTACCAATGAGATAAACACAGAGTTCCACATCCACTGCATAGCAGGGTTTTGCACCATGAGTTGTTGGAAGTTTTCCATGGTTGGCATTTTAGGGAACCATTGTGGTGGAATAACGATGGTATCAGGTTGTGATTTGAAGGCCCCTGTCAAAATCCAGTAGAATGGAAAGATGAACAGCACGGTCAACAAGAGCAAGATAATAGTTGAAATAACAGTGAAAGCTGTTATAGGTTTCTTTTGTGTAGATTGCATAGCTGTCTCCTTCCTTTAATATTCTACGTCATTTCCGAGCGCCTTAAATTGAACAAAGCTTACAATAGCAATCATGACTGCCAAGAAGACACCAATGGTATTAGCATACCCGTATTCGGTCAATTGGAAGGCTTTTTCGTAAAGGTAGTACATCAAGGTACTTGTTGAGTAGTTTGGCCCACCAGATGTTAATAGTTGAATCAAGGCGAAAACTTGAAATGAGTTAATTGTTGTGATGATTGCGATGTAGAGAGTTGTTGGAAGAAGGCTTGGCCATTTAATCTTCCAGAAAACTTGAAATTCAGTTGCACCGTCTACACGAGCCGCTTCAACCAGTGAATTGTCAATATTCCCCATAGCAGCTATGTAGAGGATGATTGGTTGACCAACTGAAGTTGTCAAGAGGATAATCATAATTGCCAGTAATGCCCAGTGTTTATCTCCCAACCAAGAAATATTCTGGCTGATGATATGGCTTGACTTAAGGACAAAGTTTAGAATCCCTGATAATGGGTCATAAATCCATTTCCAAACAACTGTTACGGCAACACTACCTGTTACAACAGGAAGGAAGAAGACGAAACGGTAGAAAGATCTGGCAATAGCATTTTGATGGTAGGTTTGCGACGCCACAAAGAGCGAAAAGAGAACAACAATCGGTACAGATCCAACAACCAAAATAACTGTGTTAATCAAAGACTTCATAAAGACAGGGTCTTTAAACATACGAATGTAGTTGTCCAAACCCACAAACTCAAATTTAGTCATTGAATAGTTAAAGAAACTTGTAATGAATCCCATAATCATAGGAACCAATACAAAGATGACAAAGAAGAATAATACTGGTGCTAAGAAAGCGTAGGAAATCACTGTTTCCCGCATACGAATTTTATTGACTTTCACAGTCGGCACCTCTCTTTCACAAATAGAATATTTTGGATTTTCTTGAACAGTTTTAAAATCAAAATGAAATTTTTTAAGATTCGCTTATGTAAGAACTTCATTTTAATTTCGTGACAGTTTCTGATATTTCAAATAAAATCCTCCCTTTTCTTACATAGATTATGCACAGGGAAAAGGGAGGAGTCAATCTGATTCAGTGCTTATTGTTTTGTAGCTTTTTTAATTGTTTCGTTAGCTTTTTCAGTGAAGGCTTTTAAAGCATCCGCTGGTTTTTGATCGCCATTTGAAACTGATTGCAACATTGGGAACCATAGAGTTCTCATTTCTGCAAAACCATCAATTGTATTGTAGTATGGTGAGTAGTATTTAGTCCAACCACTGATTGTTTCCATACGTTTATCTTCATAAAGTTTTCCAAATGAAGTACGAACTGGGAAGGCACCTGTACGAACAACGTCTTTTGGACCCCATTCTTTGTCATCCGCGATGAATTGAACGAATTTCTTAGATGCTGCAACTTTCTTGTCGTCTTTGTTGTTGAATACTGCAAATCCGTTTACAAGGTATTCAAGAGCTGGTTTACCTGAATCTGATGGGAATGGTACTTCTACCACTTCTACTTTACTTGCTTCCAAGAGTTTCGCTTGGATACCGTTTTGAGCTGGCGCCCAAAGGATTGTGTAAGATGTTTGACCGTTGGCAAAGTTTTGGATATCTGCTCCACCGTCAAATTGTGAACCATTGTTCAACAAACCGTCTTTAATCCAGCTAGCTGCTTTTTCAAGACCTTTGACGAATTTAGGATCGTCTGTTGTATATTTAGTTACGTCTTTGTCTGTTACAGAACCGCCATAAAGGTTTGCAATGAAGGCACGTGTTCCTTGGTCTCCCCCTTGACCAGAACTGAACAATGAACCGGGTGTGTAGCCTTTATCTTTAAGCGCTTTCAAAACTTTTTCAAAGTCATCAGTTGTCCAACCTTCTTTTACAAGGTTTGCAACTCCAGCATCTTCCAACATTTTCTTGTTCATGGCCATGTAGAATGGTGCAGAACTGATTGGATACATGTAAGCTTTGTCTCCAGCTTTACTTGCTTGTACAATGTTTTCATTGTTAACATCTTTGACGAATTCGTCTGTGAAGAGGTCGTTCAACTCAGCCAATTTACCATTTTTACCGTATTGAATGATACGTCCTGGTGCATCAAAAAGTACATCTGGAGCTGTTCCTGCTTCGATAGCTGTTGTGATTTTTTCAGGACCTGACTTGAAGTCGATGGTTTCCAATTTCACTTTTACATCTGGATTTGCTTTTTCAAAAGCTTCGATGATTGATTTTTCATATGTTCCAACACCGTCACCAGTTTTTTCTTGTGTGAAGACTGGGAATGCCCACCAAGTGATTTCTGTTTTTCCGCTATCGCTACCAGATTTTGCAGCATCTTTACTTCCGCCAGAATTACCACATGCAGCAAGGCCAAGAACCGCAGCACCCGCAAGTACTGTACAAGCTAGTTTTCTAAATTTCATTTGTATTCTCCTAATTGATAAGCGTATCCATATTGGATAATGAGTTCTTTGTATTTGTATACGTTTTCATTTTATCCGACGCATCCATCACTCTCCTCTGTTGTGAGATTGTGTTATTTGAGACCAGCAACAAAGCGTTCTGTGATCTCTTTTGGTCTAGTAATAGCGCCACCAACAACAATACCTCGCACTCCATATCCTAGGATTTGTTTGGCTTGTTCTGGTGTATGAATTTTTCCTTCTGCAATGACATCTACACCAGCATCACAGAGTTTTTTGATTAATTCAAAATCGGGACCATCCACTTTAGGACTGTAAGATGTGTATCCTGATAAGGTTGTTCCGACAAGGTCAATTCCTGCTTCAACGGCTGCCAATCCTTCCTCGAAAGTACTTGTATCAGCCATCAAGAGCTGGTTAGGATATTTTTCCTTAACCTGACGAATGAACTCTTGAATCTCCAAACCATCATAGCGTTCACGCTTGGTACAATCCAGAGCAATTACCTCTATATCAAGTTCTGCCAATTCATCAACTTCTTTCATAGTAGCAGTGATGAAGGGTTCTTGCGGTGGATAATCTCGTTTTATTATCCCAATGATTGGAAGATTTGTAACCTCCTTGATTTCCTTGATATCGCGAACACTATTTGCTCGGATACCGACTGCTCCACCTTGCTCAGCCGCTTTGACCAGCAAGGGAATGACTCCTCCCGCTTCTGTATAAAGCGGTTCGTGAGGAAGAGCCTGACAAGAAACGATGATTCCATCTTTGATTTGTGCAATCAAGGCTTCTTTAGTAATCTGTGGCATCCTCTTTCCTCCTTTTCTTTGTTCTTATGAGTTTATTATATATTATCAGTGAAGCGCTTTCAATACTTTGTGGTAGAATAGATTTCAGTTTCAAAAGTATTTTATAGAACAGCTGTTTCTGAAAGTAGTTTCAGAGAGTCATCTATTTTAAATCATTTTTATTAAACTACAAAAAAGAGAGCTACTGGGCTCTCTCATTTATCATTTTACATACTTAAAAGGAATCTCACTACCACACAGCCAGTTGTAGACTTGGTCATTGACAAAGACATTCATGGCTTCGTGGGCATACTCAGGCATGATGCGATAGGCCTTGTCGCAAGTCAGGCGGTTGTAAATCGCAAACTGGGTAATAGGGTAGCAAACATCATCGTCCAAGCCCGTAATCATCTTAACCTTACCCTTGATACGATGGGCAAGATTTTTCACATCGATATAAGCAAGGGTCGCCATGATGTCTTCCTCAGTTTCATGGAAGGGATCGTGAAACTTGAAATATCGAAAAAGTTCGTCGTAAGCCTCGCTAGTATTACCAATCTCAAGTACTCTTCTGAAGTCTGACAAGAAAGGATAGATGGCAACTGTTTTCTCAATCCGAGGATTGAGCGCTGCCGCAACCAAGGCTAGAGCCCCTCCTTGTGAGGCACCATAGCTAGAAAGACGCTTCTCATCAACCTGAGGCAGACTAGCAATAATTTCAACCAACTGGTAAATGTCCAAATAAACATCCTTATAAAAGAGATGCTCCCGACCTTCCACAGCACCACGGATAATATGCCCTTTCACCGTATTTCCTAGAGGAGAACGCAAACCGTCTTGCGAGTAGCCTGACTGACCTCGCACATCCATGGAAACAACACCATAACCAGCCACAGTATAGGTCAGCATGTCAGCCCAGTCCCATCCACGTCCCATATAACCATGGAAATGGAAGATTATAGGAACTTTCCCCTCACTCTTTGGAAGAACGACGCGTGCATAGACCTTGCCTTCATTTGTTGCTTCAAAAGTGAGCTCATAGCACTTGACTTGAGGAATGTGGAAATCTCTTTCCTCCAACTGGTAGTCTGGAAGAGTTGAAACTTTTTTCACTTCCTCATCCCAAAAAATATCAAAGTCTTCTGGAACCTCATCCCTGCCTTTATAGGTCTTTATTTCTTCTAACAAAGCTGGATTTTTCATAGTATGCTCCTTTTGTTTTGTAATCGCTATCACAACTGTAGCATATCTAAGAAAGCAATGCAAGAAAGAAGGATAAATAGAAAATGAATTTAGATTTTCTTACTTTTAGGATTGTGAACTGAAAGTAGTTTCAAAAACAAAAAAAGAGCATTTAGCTCTTTCTTCTATTCAATCTTATTTTGTTGCTTCTTTCTTTTGAAAAGTGGTTTGGTAATTTACTTTAATCGTTACTGTCATGTGAGAGTCCTCGTTTCTTTTTGATGACTCTAGTATAAGGGTCAAACCTGAAAGCTAGCTTAAGATTTCCTTATAGAAAGCTTATACTCAATGAAAATCAAAGAGCAAACTAGG
>NZ_KV802690.1:81907-90634 GCF_001810785.1 Streptococcus sp. HMSC073F11 | reverse complement strand
ACGTGGTTTGAATTTGATTTTCGAAGAGTATTAATCTAAATGTTCTTTCTTTTCCATATGAAGGGCAATCATGCGCCACTCTGGATCCTCTTGCCAGCCTTCTATAGAACTAATGTAGCTGGCAACCTTTCTGGCTTCTTCTAAAATCGGAAAATCTTCGATAATGTCAGCCACTTGGAATTCTGGAAGACCTGACTGTCTGGTTCCAAAAATCTCACCAGAACCCCGCATTTTCAAATCTTCCTCAGCTAGGACAAATCCATTAGTCGTTTCTGTCATGATGCGCATGCGGTCTTTCCCAGAATCCGTCTTGGGATTGGCAACGAGAACAGCATAGGATTGCTTATCTCCCCGACCGACACGACCCCTGAGCTGGTGAAGCTGGCTGAGACCGAAGCGATCGGCATCCATGATAATCATGACGGTCGCATTGGGCACATTGACCCCGACCTCGATAACCGTCGTTGAAACCAGAATATCCGTCTTTCTCTCTTTGAACTCCTGCATAATCTGGTCTTTTTCGTCACTCTTCATCTTACCATGTAACAGAGCAACCTCAGCCTTGCCAGCAAAATGAGCTGTCAGCTCCTCAGACAATGCAATGGCATTTTTCAAATCCAGAGTTTCTGATTCTTCAATCAAGGGAGAGATAACATAGGCTTGAGAACCTTTTTGGATTTCTCCCTCTAACCAAGTCAAGACCTGAGGTAGTTGCTCATGTTTGATCCAGCGAGTCACAATAGGCTTCCTTCCTGCTGGCATCTGGTCAATAATGGAAACATCCATATCTCCAAAGGCTATGATAGCCAAGGTTCGTGGAATGGGAGTTGCCGTCATCATGAGAACGTCAGGATTGTCACCTTTTTCCCGTAAAATACGCCTTTGCCCCACACCAAAACGGTGCTGCTCATCTATGATAATCAAGCCTAGGCGAGCATAATCCACCCCATCCTGTATCAGTGCATGGGTTCCGATAATCAAATCAGCCTCACCCTTGGCAATAGTCTCCAAGACTTCTCTTTTTTCTGCAGCTTTTAAGGAACCTGTCAAGAGAGCCAGTTTCAAATCAGGAAAAAGCTCCTTCAAACTCTCAAAGTGTTGCTCTGCTAAGATTTCTGTTGGCACCATTAGGGCAGCTTGATAGCCAGCCGTCACCGCCGCAAACATGGCTAAGCCAGCGACCACAGTCTTTCCGCTACCCACATCCCCTTGCAGGAGACGATTCATGTGGTGGTCCGACTTCATGTCGGCCAAAATTTCCTGCAAACTCTTTTCCTGAGCTTGTGTCAGGGCAAATGGCAGACTTTCTTTAACCGCCGACACTTTTTCCTGAGACCAATCCAGAACCAGACCGCTTCCTTGAACTCTATTTTCAGACTTGAGCGTCTGCAATTGCATTTGGAAATAAAAAAGTTCCTCAAACTTGATACGGCGAAGGGCCTGCTTGTATTCTGCCAAATCCTTGGGGAAATGCATGGCGCGAACAGCCTGACAACGGGACATGAGTTTGTATTTGTCCAGCAAAGACTGGGGCAGATTTTCCTCTATCAAGAGGTCCAGTCCCTGATCAAAGGCCGTCTTGATGACCTTGACCAGACTGGCCTGACTGATTCCCTGAGCCAGACGATAGACAGGCTGGAGGTCATCCTCCACCTGAGCCAGAACCTTCATCCCTGTCAGACTAGCCTTGGCACGGTCCCATTTTCCAAAGACGGCAAGAGTTGCTCCCAACTCTATCTTATCAGCTAGATAGGGCTGGTTAAAGAAATTCACCGCAAAAACAACTTCTCCCTGCTTGAGACTAAAACGCAGGCGATTGCGCTTGAAACCATAATACTGGACACTGGCAGGAGTCACGACTTGACCAGACAGAACCGCCTTCTCACCGTCTTCCAGTTCCAGCACCTGCTTGGTTTTGAAATCTTCATAGCGGAAAGGAAAGTAGAGCAATAGGTCTTGCAAGTTTTCAATTCCTAGTTTGGCGTATTTTTCTGCTGACTTTGGTCCCACACCAGGCAAGACATGCAAGGGTTGATGTAGATTCATGCTCCACTCCTTTCTTTGTTTTAATAATACTCTCTCGGAATGCGATCGCTGAGAAGACAAACGACCTCGTAGTTAATAGTTCCGCGGTAGGTCGCTACCTGAGTAGCTGTGATTTCTTTATCTCCGTCGGAGCCAATCAAGGTTACCTTGGTTCCTAAGGGATAAAGCTTAGGCAGACGAATGGTTATTTGGTCCATAGAAACTCGTCCAACAATTGGGCAAGCTTGGCCATCTACCAAGACAGTGAAATTCTGCATATCTCGTGTCCAACCATCCGCATAGCCGATTGGCACCGTCGCAATGACTTGCTCACTATCAGCTTGATATGTTGCTCCGTAGCCCATGCAAGATCCAGCTGGAACTGTCTTGACGTGAACCAGAGCAGATTCCAAGGTCAAGGCTGGGGTCAGGTCATAGGGCAAATCCAAAACCTCTCCGCTAGGATTCAGGCCATACATGGCATCTCCCATACGAACCGCATTGAAAATAGTCGCTGCATGCCAAAGAGTCGCTGCAGAATTACTAGCATGAACCAGCTCTGGCACTTCCTTCATACAAGCCAAAATAGCTTTAAAGCGTTCTAACTGCTTATTAAAGTAGTCATCTGATTCTTCATCTGCAGTAGCAAAGTGGGTAAAAATCCCTTCAACACGAGCACCATGTTGTTGGAGCAAGTCTTGAGCCTGATCAGCCTCACTAGCCTCTCGAAAGCCAATCCGTCCCATTCCTGAATCAATCTTGAGGTGGACTGTCAATCCAGTTAGGTCTTCTTCCCTATCTAAGAGGGCTTGAATCCACTCCAGTCCAGCCACTGTCAAGGTGATGTCGTATTCTTTAGCTAGAGCAACAGCTTCGATTTCAGAAACTCCTAAAATGAGGATTTTCTTCCTGAGTCCAGCTTGTCTGAGTTCAATGGCCTCATCAATATTGGAAACGCAAAAGCCATCAACTTCATCCTGAATCGCCGTCGCAACAGCAACAGCCCCATGCCCATAGGCATTAGCCTTGACTACTGCAAATTTGAGCACTCCTTCAGGGATATGAGCCCCCATTTGCTGAATATTTTGTCGAATAGCTCCCAGATGAATCAGAGCCTTGGTTGGTCTATGTGGACTAGCTTTCATGATTTTCCTCCAAAATGACACTGGCTGTCACAAACTGATCTGTATGGCTGATAGACAGCCAAATCTTTCCTGAAAATGGTGACTGACTAAAATAAGGCGCCCCGCGTTCATTATTCAAGACTTCCAAATCCTGAAAACCGAGCTTTCCAATACCCGTTCCCATGGCCTTGGAAAAGGCTTCTTTAGCCGACCAGCGACCAGCCAAATATTCGATTTGCCTGCGCCCTTTAAGACTGTTAAACCGTTCCATTTCATTAGCGGTCAGCACGCGCTTAGCAAATCCTTCATGTCGTGTAACTGCGCGTTCTATCGAAGCCAATTCTTCGATATCAATTCCGTGTCCAACTATCATTCTCATCAAAAGGAGTTGAGATTCCCCAACTCCATCCTTTTCACTTATTTTGTCAAGGTAGCATAAATCTCTTCTACCAAGGCCTCTGTATTTTCCCAACCCAAGCAAGGATCCGTAATAGAGCAACCAAAGACCTCTGGTTGGTTTTGACGACCATCTGCTAGGTAAGATTCAATCATAAATCCTCTAACCGTCTTTTTGATTTTCTCATTCCAATCACGATTTTGCAAGGTCTGACGAACAATTCGAATCTGCTCCATATATTGCTTTCCTGAGTTATCATGGTTGGTATCGATGAGGATAAAGGGATTTTCAAGTCCCATGGCTTCATAGCGTTCAATGGCATTTAGCAAGGTTTCATAGTAAAAGTTAGGCTCATTTTTCCCATACTCATTAACCGCCCCACGAAGGATGACGTGGGCCAAGGGATTTCCTGAAGTCTCAACTTCTTGCCCATGGAAAAGGAAGGTCTGTTTATTTTGAGCGGCATAGATGCCATTAAACATAACACCAAGATTTCCAGAGGTTGGATTTTTCATTCCGACTGGTGCATCAATTCCTGAAGCCACAAAGCGGTGCTCTTGGTCTTCCACAGAACGAGCCCCAACAGCATGGTAGCTGACCAAATCATCTACCAATACCAGATTTGACGGATAAAGCATCTCATCTGCCGTTGTCAAACCAGTCTCTGTAATCACACGATAGTGCAACTGGCGCACAGCCTGCAAGCCATTGATCAGACTTGGAGCCTTAGAAGTATCCGGTTGGTGAACCAAACCCTTATAGCCATCTCCGTTGGTACGAGGTTTAGCTGTATAAACACGCATAACCATGAAAATCTTGTCCGCCACCTTCTTTTGCAAGGCGGATAAACGGCGGGCATATTCCAAGACAGCCTCTTCATTATCAGAAGAGCACGGACCAATCACCAAAAGGATCCGGTCATCTTCTCCTGAAATGATGTCTGCCAATTCTCTATCACGGCGCTCCTTTAGTCGCAAGGCTTCCGCAGACAATTGAGTTTCTGCCTTGATTGCTTCAATATCGATTTCTTGACCTTTTTCAATAAATGCCATCTTATTCTCCTAGCGTTTGGTAGATTTCTCTGACAAGGGCTTCCGTATTATCCCAGCCCAGGCAAGGGTCCGTGATAGACTTGCCAAATACTTCCGGTTCGTTCTGACGGCCGTCTTCTAGATAAGACTCAATCATAAAGCCACGAACGTACTGCTTGATTTTTTCATTCCAATCACGGTTAATCAAGGTCTGGCGGACAATTCTAATCTGGTCCATATATTGCTTACCAGAGTTGTCATGATTGGTATCCACAATGATAAAAGGATTTTCCAAGCCCATCTTCTCATACTGAGCAATAGTATCCATCAAATTATCATAGTAGTAGTTAGGAATATTCTTACCATACTCATTGATTGCTCCACGAAGAATAGCGTGCGAAAGCGGGTTCCCAGTTGTTTCCACTTCTTTTCCTAAGAAAAGGAAACTTTGTTTGTTTTGAGCAGCATAAATCCCATTAAACATAACATTGAGATTTCCAGATGTTGGATTTTTAAACCCAGTCGCGAAATCTGCTCCACTGGCCACAAAGCGGTGTTGCTGGTCTTCAACTGAACGGGCACCAACCGCCATGTAAGAAATCAAATCATCCACAAGCGGTAGATTTTCAGGATAAAGCATTTCATCAGCCGTTGTCATTCCTGTTTCTGTGATAACACGATAGTGAAGATGGCGAACGGCTTTGATTCCATTGATAAGACTAGGCGCTTCTGTCGCATTAGGCTGGTGAATCAAGCCCTTATAGCCATCTCCGTTGGTACGGGGTTTAGCAGTATAAACACGCATAACCATAAAGATACGGTCTGCCACTTCTTCTTGCAAAGCTGCCAAACGCTTAGCGTATTCAAGAACAGCTTCTTCATTGTCAGATGAGCATGGCCCGATTACCAAGAGAATCCGCTGGTCTTCTCCACGTATAATGGCTTCTAGCTCTTGATCGCGCTGTGATTTTCTCTCCAAAGCTTGACCTTCTAATTTTGATAAGGCACGAACTTCTTCAATATTAATTTTAGGACTTTTTGCTGTAAATACCATAACTCATCTCCTTATAAATCAAACGGATACCAAGTAAAAATTTACTTTTCACAAGGTATCCGCCTCTAAACTATCTCATTTTATTGTCTTTTACCGTGACAGTTTTTAAACTTCTTACCAGAACCACATGGGCAAAGTTCATTCCGTCCAATCTGGCTCAAATCCAAATCTTCTGGTATATTTGCTTGGTGGGCAGCGATATTACGGGTCGCTGTTGTACTGATATGGTGTTCTGCTTGTGGTCTTTCTTGTTCATGAATTTGTGCTTTCATCATCAAGCGTGTCACATCAAACTCAATCGAACCAATCATGTCATTAAACATACGGAAACCTTCTGCCTGATACTCAACAACAGGGTTGTTCTGAGCATAGCCACGAAGTCCAACCGCGTTACGCAATTGATCAAGGGCATCGATATGATCTGTCCACTTGTTATCCACCACTCGTAGAATCAAGACTTTTTGGAATTCTTTCACTGCTTCTTCATCGCGTAATTTTGAAACCTGACTATCGTAAACCTTCAAGGCACGTTGGAAGAGTTCTTCCTTAATAGCCTTATCAGACAAGCCTGACAAGTCTTCCATCGTAATAGAATCTTCTGGAAGCAAGTTGTACTTAGCAAAGTTCAAAATTGCCTCTAGTTTTTCATCTTGTTTGGCACGCGCATGACCATCAACGACACGACCAATCGTGCGTTTAATCATAGCCTGAATTTCAGGTGCCAAGTCACGATCTGCAGTGATGACATCGTAACGTTGAGCATAGATAATCTCACGTTGTTCACGCATGACGTCATCGTATTGAAGGACTTGTTTACGGGTATCGTAGTTATTTCCTTCGACACGTTTTTGCGCTGCTTCAACCTGACGTGTCAACATACGAGACTCAATGGCCTCTTCAGACATGTTGAGACGTTCAAAGATTCCCTTCAAGCGTTCAGAACCAAAACGTTTCATCAAATCATCTTCAAGAGATAGGTAGAATTGTGACTCACCTGGGTCTCCTTGACGACCTGAACGTCCACGAAGCTGGTTATCGATACGACGGCTTTCATGACGTTCTGTACCAATCACACAAAGTCCACCCAATTCGCGAACTCCTTCACCAAGCTTGATGTCGGTACCACGACCGGCCATGTTGGTTGCGATAGTAACAGCACCACGTTGACCAGCATTCATGATGATTTGGGCTTCTTTATAGTGGTTTTTGGCATTTAAGACTTCGTGAGGAACGCCAGCTGCGACTAATTTCTTAGAAATGTAGTCACTGGTTTCAACTGCAACTGTACCAACCAAGACTGGCTGACCTTTTTGGTAACGAGCTTTAACATCTTCGACAACCGCCTTAAACTTAGCCTCGATACTTGCATAAAGAAGGTCTGAGTGGTCAATACGTTGAACAGGACGATTTGTTGGGATTGGAATAACACGAATGTTGTAAATTTCACGGAATTCTTCTTCCTCAGTCTTACCTGTACCCGTCATACCAGACAATTTCTTATACATACGGAAAAGGTTTTGGTAAGTGATTGAGGCAGATGTCTTGGTTTCATCCTGAATTGGCACACCTTCTTTAGCTTCAATAGCTTGGTGCAATCCATCAGAATAACGACGACCTTCCATGGTACGACCTGTAAATTGGTCAACAATCAAGATTTCTTGCTCTTCGCTCACCACATAGTCAATATCGAGAAGCATGATGTAGTTGGCACGAAGGGCGTTATCGATAAAGTGAGTCAGAGCTACGTTTTCGATGTCATAGAGATTGTCAAGTTTGAAGTAGCTTTCAGCCTTATCAATCCCTGAATCAGACAAACCAATTGTTTTAGACTGCACATCGATGATGTAGTCGTCTTTGTCCAAAGATTTTACATAGTGGTCTGCCATGTGATAGAGCTGACTGGTTTCAACTGCGTTAGCACCTGATACGATCAAAGGTGTACGGGCCTCGTCAATCAAGATTGAGTCAACCTCATCGACCAAGGCATAGTTAAGCGGACGTTGTACCATGTTTTCAGCGCGAACGACCATGTTATCACGAAGGTAGTCAAATCCGATTTCTGAGTTGGTTGAGTAGGTAATATCACACTCATAGGCTTCTTTTTTCTCCATTGGGGATTTGGCAGCCAAGTTAATCCCTACTGACAAACCAAGCCATGAGTACAATTCACCCATCTCAGTCGCGTCACGCTCTGATAGGTATTCATTGACCGTAACTACGTGAACCCCTTTACCTGAAAGGGCGTTGAGGTATACGGGCATGGTCGCAGTCAAGGTTTTCCCTTCCCCTGTACGCATCTCTGGCACGTCACCATGGTGAAGAACGATTCCCCCCATGACCTGAACCTTATATGGGAAGAGACCTAGGACACGTTTGGCACCCTCACGGACAACCGCAAATGCTTCATAAAGCAATGAATCCAGTGATTCTCC
This sequence comes from Streptococcus sp. HMSC073F11, assembly GCF_001810785.1. Classification (GTDB taxonomy): domain Bacteria; phylum Bacillota; class Bacilli; order Lactobacillales; family Streptococcaceae; genus Streptococcus. The sequence continues at coordinate 82,571 of NZ_KV802690.1, read as the reverse complement.
ATTTTGATAACGTTCTTTAAATTCAACTGTTTTTGCTTTTAGTTGGTCATCTGTCAAAGCAGCCATTTGGTCTTCGTATTTGAAAACCTTGTCAGCCATCTTTTCCAGACGACGGATTTCTCCTTTATCATTTTCGATAATTGTTTTTAAAATATTAGCCATGTTTTTCCTTACTTTAAATTCCGAATATTTTAGAATGTTCTTTTAATTTTAGCACAATTACTGATTATTTTCAAGGAAGAATCCCCATTTTGAAAAGGAAAAAGAGGCTAGTTTCCAAGCTAACCTCTCTGATTTTTATGATACTTTAATTGCCAAAAATCGGCAAAATAGCAAATAGGATAAATAGATTTATCCAAAAAGAAAGACAACAGATCAATCCAAAAACAAAGAGACTGACTTTCTTGGACAGCAAGGCCATCAAAATCGACAGAATTCCAAAAACTAGTAAAACTTTCTGCATGATTAAGAGATTGATAGATATTCCCAGAACTGGTTTATCCCAAGGAAGAAAGAAGAAAGCCAGCCAGATCAGCAGAACTAAACCAATATAGACCTTAGAATAGCGTGTAATAAATGATTTTAGACGTTCCATAAGCAACCTCCTACAAATAGAAAGTAATATAATAATCAATGAAAATCAAAGAGCAAACTAGGAAACTAG
>NZ_KV802690.1:0-81807 GCF_001810785.1 Streptococcus sp. HMSC073F11 | reverse complement strand
GGCTGTACTTGAGTACGGCAAGGCGATGTTGACGTGGTTTAAATTTGATTTTCGAAGAGTATAAATCAATGCCTTCCACCGTTAGACTCCCCTAGTTCTCGTCTCAAGCGAAACATTTTTTTGAAAAAGATATAGGTTAACCAGTCACTGCCTAGAGATAAGACTATCAGAAGCAACCAAACACCCCAATCACTAGCATCTGATACATAATCTAGAACAAAAGGGAAAAATAAGAATGAAAAAATTGTCATATCCAAGCTAAACAGAGCTAAAAGGGAAATATAAATCCAGTAAAAATAGTATAAGATGGGGAAAATTTTACTGTTTCTGTCAGCATTGTCTATCCAATAGAAAAAATATAAACAAGGAAATAAGAGTATCAAATGAAACCAATTAAACGACAGTTTCATCATCGACACCTCCTCTTTGAAATTGTTTTCTTTAGTTTCGTTCTATTAAATGTTCTTACCAATATAAATCAATGCCTTCCACCTTTAGACTTCCCTAGTTCTCGTCTCAAGCGAAGCATTTTTTTGAAAAAGATATAGGTTAACCAAGAACTGGAAAAAGCAATAAGTAGTAATAATAGCCAAATGCCCAAAGACTTGATGTCTGCCACATTTCTCAATAGGATATTGAAAAACAAGACTGAAAAAACTGTCCAAGCAAGGCTAAAAAGAGCATAGAGGGTGATGTAAATCCAGTAAAAATAGTAAAAAATTGGGAAAAATTTACTATCTCTGTTGGCCTTTTCAATCCAGCTGAAAAAGTAAAAACAGGGTAATAAGATTAACAATTTAAACAAATGTTCCATCATCAACACCTCTTTTTGATAGCGCTTTCTTCAACTTCATTTTATCAAAAAAATCTGGAAATGTCATTCCAGATTCTGCTTTTTTATTTACGTTTTCTTGCGATGAGATGAATCGGTGTTCCTTCAAAGACAAAGGCCTTGCGGATTTGATTTTCCAAGAAACGCAGGTAAGAAAAGTGCATGAGTTCTTCTTCGTTGACAAAGATAACAAAGGTCGGTGGTTTGGTTGCCACTTGAGTCGCATAGAAAATCTTGAGACGTTTTCCTTTGTCTGTCGGTGTTGGGTTGATGGCAATAGCATCCATAATCACATCGTTCAAGACAGCTGATGGGATACGTGTGTTTTGACTTTCGCTGATTTGCTTGATCATCTCAGGCAGTTTGTGGAGACGTTGCTTGGTCAAAGCAGATACAAAGATAATCGGTGCGTAAGGTAGATATTGGAACTGCTCACGGATATCTTCTTCCCAGTTTTTCATAGTGTGGTTATCTTTTTCAAGTGTATCCCACTTATTGACCACGATAATCATCCCTTTACCAGCTTCATGGGCAAATCCTGCGATACGCTTGTCATATTCACGGATGCCTTCTTCCGCATTAATGACCATTAAGACCACATCTGAGCGGTCAATAGCACGCATGGCACGCATAACAGAGTATTTCTCAGTATTTTCATAAACTTTACCAGACTTACGCATACCAGCCGTATCAATCATGGTAAACTCTTGACCATCTGTATCTGTAAAGTGGGTATCAATGGCGTCACGCGTTGTTCCAGCAACGGGACTGGCAATGACACGGTCTTCTCCCAAGATAGCATTGATCAAGCTTGATTTTCCGACGTTAGGACGACCAATCAAGCTAAACTTAATGACATCTGGGTTTTCTTCCTCATATTCATTTGGAAGATTTTCTACGATGGCATCTAGCACATCTCCTGTACCGATACCATGGACAGATGAGATAGGCAGTGGTTCACCCAAACCGAGAGCATAGAAATCATAGATATCATTTCGCATCTCAGGGTTGTCCACCTTGTTCACTGCAAGGATAACGGGTTTGTGGGTTTTATAAAGCTTACGGGCTACATATTCGTCCGCATCGGTAATTCCTTCCTTACCAGACACGACAAAGACGATAACATCAGCTTCTTCCATGGCAATCTCTGCCTGATGCTTGATTTGTTCCATGAAAGGAGCATCGACATCATCGATTCCTCCTGTATCAATCATGCTAAAAGAACGATTGAGCCACTCACCCGTTGCATAGATACGGTCACGTGTCACTCCTTCGACATCTTCTACAATGGAGATTCGCTCACCAGCGATCCGATTAAATAGGGTTGATTTCCCAACATTGGGACGTCCTACAATGGCAATAGTTGGTAGGGCCATAATTTCTCACTTTCTACAATAACTTCTTCTGTTCAAGATTTTTTCTAGTTGAGCTTGGTTCAGCTTGACCAAACTGTTCTGCTAGACGCTGACTCCAGCTTGTGGTCGCACGCGCCCCAGCATAGTCCGCCTGTACACGGTCATAAGCCTCAATCACATCAACTGTTTGTTCCTGATATTCTTCCTCAAATACCACTTGATGCAATGGCAAGCGAGGTTTGACTTCATGTTCTTCATTTGGCACACCTAGCGCCATCCCAAAGACAGGATAAGTGTAGTCAGGCAGGTTAAAAAGCTCTGCCACTTCTTCTGACTTGTATCGCACCAAGCCAATAATGACACCACCATAGCCCAAGCTCTCAGCTGCAAGCAGGGCATTTTGACCAGCAAGGGCCGCATCGACTGAACTAATCAAGATACCTTCTACACCTTGAGGTTGGAAGGTATCCGTATGGAGTCGTGCTCCCTTTTCTGCTCGGTTCAAATCCCCGACAAAGAGAAGAAAAACAGCTGACTGGCGAATGGCTTCTTGAGGCACCAATTCATACAAGGCATCTTTCTTTTCTTGACTTCGTACCACAATCACAGAGTAGGATTGGAAATTCTTCCAAGACGAGGCCATCTGGGCTGCTGTCAGGATTTCAGTCAAGTCTTCCTGAGGAAGGGCTTGCTTTTTAAACCTGCGCACTGAAGTGTGAGTCTTCATTAATTTGATTGTTTCTGTCATCGACGGTTCACTCCTTCTAAACGAGTCTCCTCAGCCAAATAACGGATGCGTTCCATAACCCGTCTGGCTTCCCAGGTTTCGTCATTTCCATGCTTCCCTTTAGCGAAATGCTGCTCCAATTCTTCAAAGTTGAAGTTGGAAGTGAAAAAGGTCGGTAAATTTTCCTGCATCCGATATTGGAGAATGACTTGTAGGATTTCATCCCGCACCCAAGCTGTTGATTGCTCGGCACCAATGTCATCTAAAATCAGGACTTCAGACAGTTTAATCTCATCTACCAAGGTCTTAACATTGCCATCACTGATAGCATTTTTAGCATCAATGACAAAGCTAGGATAATGGAGAAGAGTTGATGAAACACCTCGTTTTTCTGACAAATCATGGGCTAAGGCAGCCACCATGAAACTTTTACCCACACCAAAGTCTCCATATAAGTAAAGACCTTTTCGAATAGCTGGATATTGCTCCACGAAGGCTAATAGCTTTTCAAAAACTGGCAAGCGCCCCAAATCATCCAAGTCTACTTGAGCCAAACTAGCTTTCCTGAGACTGGCTGGCAGATTGATTAACTTGAGACGGTTCTTAATAGCCGCTTCTTTTTCCGCCGCGATTAGTTCAGGAGTTTCTTCGTAAGAAACATCCGCATAGCCATGATTCATAACCAAAATCGGCTTGTAGCCTTTGGCAATATAATCTGTATCACCACGAAGAAACTTGTCTCGCTCGGTGATGTACTGATTAAACTTGGAGATACTGCGATTTAATTCCTCTGGAGTCAGGGATTCTTGCTGGATAAAGGCCGCAACATCAGGATCCTTCATGATTTTCTGGACCAAATCTTGATAATGAAAACGGCTAGGTTGACGCTTGAGTACGTCTCCGACACTTTCCATCTAATCTCCTCCTTTTTCTAATCGAGCTAATAGTTCTTGTTTCTTACGTTCTAGTTCCAGACGAGTTTCCTCGCTGGTTTCATTCTTATAATCTGGATTGCTCCACTTGGGTACATTGGACTTGGTAGGACTCGGTTTACTAGTCTTTTGAGCCTGGCTCTTCTTCCCTCGCTCACGGATTAGCATGACTGCTTCTTCTGCCGAATGAATCTTTTGATAGGCATAGTCATTGGCTACTTTCATGGCATATTTCTCATTGATATTTGCCGAATCCACCTTATTAAAGGTCAATAAGAGAATGATATTGATGACTTCATCCAGCAAGCCCAAGCCAGCCATCTGTTGCAATAGTTCTCTTTCTGTTTGGGTAATGGTTCCCTTACGTGTTTGCTTGATTTCTGCCAAGAACTGCAGGGCAGTTTTACTTTTGGCTTCTTTGATAATGGTCGTTTCCTTAGGACTAAAGTCAGAGGAAACAGGTTTTTGAGCAATTTTTTCCCGCATGCGTTTGGTTGAAATAACCTGGGAAACAGCTGTTGACTTGGCCAGTTGATAGGTCTCAAACCAAGTCCATTTCTTCTCCTCGGCAATGGCAAAGAGGTTTAAGACATCGGACTGCTCATCCGCAAAACGAAGCCCGTCTCGAGCCATGAGCTGACGAAAATGGTCCAAGTCAAAATCATTGGCTACTTTCTTCTTAAGGCCAAGGTCTTCTTGATTTCCCAGTTCTGCCAAGTCTGGAAAGACTTGATTGAGCGAGACAGGTATTTCTTCTCCCTCAGCATTTTCAACTTTCAAATCCTCCACAGCTGCATCACCAATCTTTTTCTCCAAAAGTCTGCGATAAACAGGATGTTCCAAGAAGTCCTGACTCGAGAGAGGAGCATGGAGGGCTAACTGATAAACATCCCCCTTTTGATAGAGGGTCAAGAGATTGAAAGCAGACAGGATTTTCAGGGATTTTATCAGTCTATCCATCCCAAAGTTGAGATGGTTAAGAATGCTTGAAAAGAGGTATTCCTTTCTGCCATTATCCCAAAAACTAATCGTATAAAGATAAAGGCTCAGCGCCTCCTGACCGATAATCGGGAGGTAGCACTGTACCAGAGATGAGGTATCTTGCGACACCCGATTATTCTTTAGATAAGAAAAACGGTCAATTGGCTTCATTTATCTTTCCTTTTTCTTTTTAGAGGACTGGGTGATTTGTTGGAGCAAGCTCTCCAGCTCACTGACATCCTTAAAACTACGATAGACACTGGCAAAACGTACATAAGTAATCTCGTCCAATTCAGCCAACTCCTCCATGACGAGTGAACCAATGTCCTCACTTTGAATTTCATTTTCATTTCGACCACGGAGTTTCTGTTCGATACGATTGACTACCATGTTGATTTCATCACTTGACACAGGACGTTTCTGGGCTGAGCGGATAATTCCATTAAAGATTTTATCTCTGGAGAACTGTTCCCGTGTGCCATCTTTTTTAACAACCACTAAGGTTCTTTCTTCTACTCGTTCGTAGGTTGTAAAACGGTGCTGGCATTCGTCGCACTCACGTCTTCTACGAATGGTGTTCCCTTCTTCTGCTTGGCGACTATCGATAACACTTGACTTGGTAGCCCCACATTTTGGACAACGCATCCTTTCCCTCCTTATCGTTTTCTTTTCATTATACCATTTTTTAAGCGATTCCCAAAACAATTCTTCTTTTTGCTTGACAAGTTTTTTGTTTTGTTGTATTATTCAATTAAGACAAAAGGATAAAAGAAAGGAGACCAAGATGTCCTGGACATTTGACAACAAAAAACCCATCTATTTACAGATTATGGAGAAAATCAAGCTTCAGATTGTTTCCCATACACTGGAACCAAATCAACAACTTCCAACCGTGCGAGAGCTGGCTAGCGAGGCTGGTGTCAATCCCAACACCATCCAAAGAGCCTTATCAGACCTCGAACGAGAAGGCTTTGTCTACAGCAAGCGAACAACTGGACGATTTGTGACTGAGGATAAAGAACTGATTGCCCAATCGCGCAAACAATTATCGGAAGAAGAATTGGAACACTTCGTTTCCTCCATGACCCATTTTGGCTATGAAAAAGAAGAACTACCAGGCGTAGTCGGCGATTATATTAAAGGAGTTTAAGCCTATGTCATTACTAGCATTTGAAAATGTATCCAAATCTTATGGAGCAACCCCAGCCCTTGAAAATGTTTCTCTTGACATCCCAGCTGGAAAAATTGTTGGTCTTCTTGGGCCAAATGGCTCAGGAAAAACAACCCTGATTAAACTAATCAATGGCCTCTTACAACCAGATCAAGGACGTGTCCTGATCAACGATATGGAACCAAGCCCAGCAACCAAGGCCATCGTAGCTTATTTGCCAGATACGACCTATCTCAATGAACAAATGAAGGTCAAAGAAGCCCTAACCTACTTCAAGACCTTCTATAAAGATTTCAATCTTGAACGTGCCCATCATCTACTTGCAGACCTAGGTATTGATGAAAATAGTCGTCTCAAGAAATTATCAAAAGGTAATAAGGAAAAGGTACAACTGATTTTGGTTATGAGCCGTGATGCTCGTCTCTACGTTCTAGACGAACCCATTGGTGGGGTGGATCCAGCAGCCCGTGATTATATCCTCAATACCATTATCAATAACTACTCACCAACTTCTACCGTTTTGATTTCTACCCACTTGATTTCTGATATCGAGCCAATCTTGGATGAAATTGTCTTCCTTAAGGACGGAAAAGTCGTCCGTCAAGGAAATGTAGATGACATTCGCTATGAGTCAGGTGAATCAATTGACCAACTCTTCCGTCAGGAATTTAAGGCCTAAGCAAAGGAGATTATTATGTTTTGGAATTTAGTTCGTTACGAATTTAAAAATGTTAACAAGTGGTATTTAGCCCTCTACGCTGCTGTGCTAGTCCTTTCCGCCCTTATCGGAATACAGACACAGACTTATAACAATCTACCTGCCAAAGAAAGTCAACTTACTATGATACTTTTTCTAGCTACTGTCTTTGGGGGGCTGATGATTACACTGGGGATTTCAACCATTTTCTTAATCATTAAACGCTTCAAAGGTAGTGTCTATGACCGACAAGGTTATCTGACTTTGACCTTGCCAGTAACTGAACACTATATCATCACAGCTAAACTAGTCGGTGCCTTTATCTGGTCTATTGTCAGCACTGCTGTACTAGCTCTAAGTGCTTTTATCGTTCTGACTCTAACAGCTCCAGATTGGTTTGCAACTTCTGACTTGATTCCATTTATAGGAACACACCTTCCTCAACTCTCTCTTATGGGGGTATCTTTCCTACTAAATACCATTTCTGGAATTCTCTGCATCTACTTGGCTATTTCCATTGGACAGCTTTTCAATGAATACCGTACTGCACTGTCAATTGTAGCCTACATTGGTATCCAAATCGTCGTTGGCTTTATTGAACTCTTCTATCGTTCAAACCCTGGTTTCTACTTCCCATCAACCTCAGGAGGAGCTGATCAGTTCCAGATGGGCATTATCATGACTATTCTGGAAGAAGTTATTCTTATAGCCATCTACTATCTAGGAACTTATCACATTTTGAAAAACAAGGTTAATTTACAATAAAAAAGGCCCAGCTAAAAAGCTGGGTTTTGATTTAACTCAATATCAAACTGGCTACAATAGGGCTGACAAAGACATAGAGAATACCTGTGACACCGATAGCCAAGCCACCCATGGCTCCTGCTACAGAGCCGTATCGAAAGGCTGTTCCTGTTCCGACCGCGTGACCTGTTCCGCCAAGAGAAAGACCAACAGCTACTGGATCATCTATTTTCAACCACTTCAAAAGGGTCGGTCCGATGACACTGGTTAAAATCCCAGTTGCCACTACAACCACCAAGGTCACGGTCGTCAAGCCTTGCAATTTTTCTGTGATTCCCACTGCCATGGCGGTTGTCACTGACTTAGGAAAGAGAGAAATGGCTAGGAAAAAGTCCATGCCAAAAATCTTAGCTACAAGGGCTGTGAAAGAGGTATTAACAACTACTGCTAACAGACTACCAAAGAGAATACTCCGAGCATGGTGCTTCATCAAGTGAAAACTCTTATAAAGCGGAATCCCTAGGGCCACGGTCGATGGGACAATCAAGTTGTTCAGATAAACCCCACCTTGGTAGTAATCTTGGTAAGAAATCCCCGTCACCTTTAGAAAGATGATAATAAAAACAGCTGACAAAAGCAAGGGCGTTGTCAATGGATGGGGAAAACGTCTGTAAATCAGCATTCCCACTAGATAGGCTAAGATAGACAGGGCCAGCCCAAACAGGGGATTGGAAACAAATTCACTCATTTGGCATCTCCTTTCTCATAATCTCCCTCAAACCGTCGCTTGATGAACTGAACCACTAGGGCGATGAGGATAATATTGATGACTGCTGCAAAAAAGACAATCAAAACAATGGGCAAAAGATAAGGAGCAATCACATCAAACTTCTCCATGATTCCCACTGCTGGTGGCAAAAAGAGAATAGTCATATTGGCCAGCAAGAAATTTCCGACCATGTTGACATGCCTGGTTCTCAGCCACTTGAATTGTAGGGCTAGAAAGAGAATAATCAAACCGATAATACTGCCTGGGATAGGCAAATGAAAGAAACTGGAAATCCCCTCTCCGATTAGAGAAATCGCAAAGAGAATCATTAATTGAACATATAATTTCATCCTAAACTCCACAAAATAGACTTCTTGCATACCAGTTTACTCTTTTTTCAGAAAATTTCAAGGAAATGCACAAGAGTTGATGAAAGTTTGAGAAGAAAGGGGATACAGGCAATTACAGACCAGCATAAACAGACGTGATGTAGGATGAAAGATTTTAGCGTCCTTCTTGCCAGTATTCTTGAAAAGTAGTATAATTATTGCATGCGCAATCATCTTGTGATGTAGAAACTGTCCTTGGATGGACTTTCTTCTATTTATGACTCTAAAAAGAAAGGAGATACTATGACCTATTTGGAAAAATGGTTTGACTTCAATCGTCGTCAGAAAGAAATTGAAAGTCTCTTGGAAGAGACTGTTGCTAATCAGAGTGAACAAAGGCTGACCTTGAAAGAGTTTTATCTGCTCTACTACCTGGACTTGGCTCAAGAAAAATCTCTACGCCAGATTGACCTGCCAGATAAACTTCATCTGAGCCCGAGCGCTGTTTCTCGAATGGTGGCTCGCTTGGAAGCTAAAAATTGCGGTCTGCTTAGTCGCATGTGTTGTGATCAAGATAGGCGCTCTAGCTTTATCTGCCTGACAAGTGATGGGCAAAAAACACTAGCCACACTACAAAAGGCTGTCGAAGAAAGCTTGGAAACTGGTTTGGATTTCTTGATTTAAGATGATTTTTTTAAAAAAAGTTGCGTGCGCAATCATTTTTCTTGACATTCTCTTTTACAAGGAGTAAAATAAAGTCATCATTAAATAAAGGAGTTTTTAAAATGATTGAAATTACCTATCTAGATGCCAGCAAGAATGAAAGAACTATAACGTTCGAATCTTATGACGACTTTGATCGTTCACAACAAGCTTGCCTTATCGGCGTCGCAGACTACTACCCTGTTCAAAAATTGACTTACAACGGTCATGATTTGGACTACCATGGAACTTACGGAGATATCTTCTTCTATCTCAAGAAACAAGATTTAAGCCAATATAACTAAAAAAGGAGAAATACAATGGCAAAAGCAATTACAGATGCAACATTCGAACAAGAAACAAAAGACGGTTTGGTCTTGGTAGACTTCTGGGCAACTTGGTGTGGTCCATGTCGTATGCAAGGTCCAATCTTGGACAAATTGTCTGAAGAACTTTCAGAAGATGTTTTGAAAATCGTTAAAATGGACGTTGATGAAAATCCAAACACAGCTCGTGCCTTTGGAATCATGTCTATCCCAACTCTTCTCTTCAAAAAAGACGGCCAAGTGGTGAAACAAGTTGCCGGTGTTCACACAGCAGAACAAATCAAGGCCATCGTTGCTGAATTGAGCTAATCATATTAGAGACCAAGTCCTTTCTTTGGTCTCTTTTTTCTTGCCCTTTGCCATTTTTCAAAAAATATGCTAGACTATAGGTAGAATATTACGATGTTTGGGACATGCCATCGCTAAAAAAAACCTTGACTTGGTATTTTTTAGCTCCCTCAAGGGAGCTTTTTGCGTGCTCTGAACATTCCCCACTTTGGAAGGAGTACTATGAAACGTCAATCAGCCTTGGTCGTCTTTAGTGGCGGTCAAGATTCTACAACCTGCCTCTTTTGGGCTAAAGAACACTATGAAACGGTCGAAGCCGTTACCTTTGCCTACGGCCAACGCCATCATCTCGAAATTCAAGTTGCTAGAGAAATCGCTAAGGAACAGGGCATTCGTCATCATATCCTAGATATGTCTCTGCTGGGGCAAATCACTGAAAATGCCCTGACCTCCGATATGGAGATTGAGCAAAAAGAGGGAGAGGTTCCCAATACCTTCGTTGATGGTCGCAACCACCTCTTTCTATCCTTTGCGGCAGTTCTTGCTAAGCAACGTGGCATTAAAGATATCGTGACAGGTGTCTGCGAGACAGACTTCTCAGGCTACCCTGATTGTCGGGATGTCTTTGTCAAATCCCTTAATGTTACCCTCAACCTTGCCATGGATTACGACTTCGTTATCCAAACACCTCTCATGTGGCTGGACAAGGCTGAAACTTGGGAATTAGCCGACCAACTCGGTGCCTTTGACTATGTTCGTGAAAAGACCTTGACCTGCTACAACGGGATTATCGGAAGTGGCTGTGGAGATTGCCCAGCCTGCCACCTACGTCAACATGGTTTAGATGTTTATCTCTCACAGAAAGGAGAGGCATAATGTTTTTTGCCCCCAAAGAAATCAAACAGGAAACCGGGGAGTCTCTGGTCTACAACCCTCACAGAACCTTGGTATCAAAAGAGTTTACCTTCGATGCTGCCCACCACCTCTTTCACTATGAGGGAAAATGCAAATCCCTTCATGGTCACACCTATCATCTGCAGATTGCTGTCAGTGGATTTTTAGATGAGCGTGGCATGACCTACGATTTCGGAGATATCAAAGCGATCTACAAGAACTACTTAGAGCCCCACTTGGATCATCGCTATCTAAACGAAACTCTTCCTTATATGAACACGACTGCTGAAAATATGGTTTACTGGATTTTCCAAACCATGAACCAAGAGTTGCCAGACGAACGTGGTCTCCGTTTGGAATACGTTCGCCTCTATGAGACTCCGACTGCCTTTGCGGAGTTTAGACGGGAGTGGTTAGATGACTAGGGAACGTGTCCTCAAACTACCAGTTCTAGAAATTTTTGGCCCTACCTTTCAAGGTGAAGGTCGTGCTATCGGGCAGAAAACCATGTTTGTCCGCACTGCTGGTTGCGACTACCACTGCGACTGGTGCGATTCTGCCTTTACTTGGGATGGTTCTGAAAAGCCAACTCGTATGACAGCTGACGAAGTCATTGCTGCCTTAGATAAATTGGGGAGCTATGACTACGTTACACTGTCTGGGGGAAATCCTGCTATCCTAGCAGCCAACATGGCTCAACTGGTCACCAAGCTCAAGGAACGTGGTGTCACTCTAGCTGTTGAGACTCAAGGATCCCGCTGGCAAAATTGGTTAAAAGATATCGACCAGGTCACTCTGAGTCCCAAACCTCCTTCATCTAAGATGGAAGTCAACTTTGAGACCTTGGACTTTATCGTTTCCCAACTGGACCCAGACAAGGTCACCTTTAAAATTCCTGTCTTTGATGATGCCGATTTGGCCTTTGCTAAAGGCATTCAAGAACGCTACCAACCAGATATTCTCTTCTTATCAGCAGGAAATCCTGAGCCCAAGGCTACAGGCAATATTGTCCAAGACCAACTGGACCGTCTCAAAGAACTCTGGGAACGCGTTGCTGCTGACGACAGCTGGGGCAATGTCCGCGTCCTTCCTCAACTGCATACCCTCCTCTACGATAACCAACGTGGTGTTTAATATTAGAAAGAAAAAATCATGTCACAACAAGAAGAAATGAAAAACCTAAGCCTACTAGGCAACAAAGAAACCAACTACATTTTCGAATATCAACCAGAAGTCCTAGAATCCTTTGACAATCGTCATGTGGAAAATGACTATTTCATCAAATTTAACTGTCCTGAATTTACCTCACTTTGCCCAATCACTGCTCAGCCAGACTTTGCAACTATCTATATTTCCTACATCCCTGACAAGCTCTGTGTTGAGTCAAAATCCCTCAAACTCTACCTCTTTAGCTACCGAAACCACGGAGATTTCCACGAAAACTGTATCAACACCATCGGGAAAGACTTGGTCAACTTGCTAGACCCTCGCTATTTAGAGGTTTGGGGAAAATTCACTCCGCGCGGTGGCATTTCAATCGACCCCTACTACAACTACGGTAAGCCAGGAACTAAGTATGAAGGCTTGGCAGAACAACGCCTCTTCCAACACGACCTTTATCCAGAGAAAATTGACAACCGTTAAACTCAAACTCAATGAAATTCAAAGAGCAAACTAGGAAGCTAGCCACAGGTTGCTCAAAGCACTGCTTTGAGGTTGTAGATAAGACTGACAAAGTCAGCTCAAAACACTGTTTTGAGGTTGCAGATAGAACTGACGAAGTCAAATCAAAATACTGTTTTGAGGTTGCAGATGGAAGCTGACGTGGTTTGAAGAAATTTTCGAAGAGTATAATACGAAAAAGCCCTGTTCCTCGAGATGAGGAGCAAGGCTTTTTGAGTTTCAATTATTCTTCTGTTCCTAGGAATTTTTTTGCAACGAGGGCTGCAAGAACTCCACCAGCGATTGGTGCAAGGATGAAAATCCAAACTTGTTGAAGGGCTGCACCACCTACAAAAACAGCTGGTGCCAAGCTACGGGCTGGGTTTACTGAAAGCCCAGTAATGTTCAATCCCACAAGAATCATCGCCATCAAGGACAAACCGATTACCAAACCAGCAATCGCGCCATTTCCTTTGCTTTCTGAAGTCACTGTCATGATTACCAAAACAAATAAGAAAGTTGCAATGACTTCAAACAAGAAACCTCCAAATACAGTGACACCGTGTGCCAAGGCATTTTCACCAAGACTAGCAGTTGACATCCCTGAATTAGCCAAGAGGAAGAAGACAGCACCAGAGGCAAGGAAAGCTCCAACTACTTGTCCAAGGATGTAGTTTACAAGCTCTGAAGATGACAAACGTTTGTTTACAAACATAGCAATCGAAACAGCTGGGCTCAAGTGAGCCCCTGAAACAGTTCCGATTGAGTAAGCTGCAACTACGATTGCCAGACCAAAGGAAAAGGCAATCCCTAGGTGACCAAGGCCATCAAGACCATTTCCAAAAACAACAGCTCCTGTTCCGATGAACACAAGCATGAAAGTACCGATTAATTCAGCGACAAATTTTTTCATTTTCTTTCTCCTTTTTTCAAAAACTAGATACTAGTCTATCAAAAGAGGGAAAGGGTTTCAAGAAAATTGATTGGAAATTTTCGGGATAAAATTCTATAAAAACGGTAGTGTTTATTTGAAACATTTTTTCTAAAGGTATATACTATCAATATAGTTCTAATAAGTTATTTATTCCCTAATTTGAACTAATTTTTACAACTTTGCTGTTCTTTTATGAACGTTTGAATGGTATCGTGGATACCAAGGAGGAATCATATGTCTAAAGTTGCTATTGTCACAGGTGCAGGTCAAGGAATCGGTTTTGCAATCGCAAAACGATTGGTTCAAGATGGCTTTAAGGTAGGAGTCTTAGACTACAATCCCGAAACAGCTGAAAAAGCTGTTGCCGAATTATCAGCTGAAAATGCCTTTGCTGTCGTGGCCGATGTTTCGAAACAGGCCGAAGTTGCACAAGCATTTCAAAAGGTTGTTGACCATTTTGGTGATTTGAATGTTGTCGTAAATAACGCCGGTGTTGCTCCAACTACTCCTCTTGATACAATTACTGAGGAACAATTTACACGTACTTTCGGAATCAACGTTGGTGGTGTCATTTGGGGTTCACAAGCTGCACAAGCGCAATTTAAAGCACTTGGCCACGGAGGTAAAATTATCAACGCAACCTCTCAAGCCGGTGTAGTCGGTAACCCAAATCTAACTGTTTACGGTGGAACCAAATTTGCTGTTCGCGGAATCACGCAAACATTGGCGCGTGATTTAGCAGACTCAGGCATCACTGTTAACGCCTACGCACCAGGTATTGTGAAAACACCAATGATGTACGATATCGCTCATGAAGTTGGTAAAAATGCAGGAAAAGATGACGAGTGGGGTATGCAGACATTTGCAAAAGATATTACCCTAAAACGCCTATCTGAACCAGAAGATGTGGCTGCTGCTGTCAGCTTCCTCGCAGGACCAGATTCAAACTACATTACAGGACAAACCATTATCGTTGATGGTGGTATGCAATTCCATTAAGATACAGGAAAAGAGGTTGGAAAATGATTCAACCTCTTTTATTAGTTTTCATTATCAGGTAGGAGGATACAATAGAAACCCTATTACTAAGTAATACTAGTTAATCCCTAATATTGAAAAGATTGGATAGCTTCTTTCAAGTCATCTTGTAAACTATTTCTCTGGTCAAGTTGGACATAGACTTCCAACAGACAGGATCTGAAGTTGGAAAATTTATAAAAATCTTCCCTTTCTTCTATCGGAAAATCAACAGTTTTTATCCAAGAAGCTACTTGTTCTTGCGCTAACTTCCCTTGTAAAATCGGTTCATAAAGTACTCTGGCTAAACGCCAATCTTCATCATCTGTAAAACGAATGGACATTCTTTTAAATAGTTGGCCAAGTATATCAAATACTTCATGAACCCTGTTTTTAGGAAAGTTTGGATGACAAACCACCTCTGTCAGTAAATCGGCTCCATGTGCAAAAGCATGAACCCAACCATACTGACTTGAAAAACCCGTTGTATCCTTTTCTTTTGAAAGATAGTGCAAACCTTGATTTAAAAGGACATTACGAATTTCTGCTTTTAATCCCTGATAAAAAATCGATTGCTGGTTGGCATCCGCAAACAAGAGGTTTGCATAAACAAGTGCCCTAAAAGAACGTTCAAGTGTTGGCAGACCTACCTTATCAATCTCTTTATCTAGTCCTCCATCAGCTGAGACCACCTCAGCAATGAAATAAAATTGTTCCTGTGTAAATAGCTCTTCCTGAATCCCTCTAGCAAAGCTTGTAAAAACAAGGTCATCGCGAATTTCTGGAGAAGGATCTCCCAAATGGTCAAGCAACCACTGGATTTCCTCCTGATGATAACTTGGTTTTTCAACTGCTATTTTTCTTAGTAACTCTTGATACATGGGCAATACCTCTACATTTCTAGCAACTTGATATAATCTAGACCCCATTTCTCGACAGCATCTAAAACAACTCTGAATTCCTGCCCCATTTCAGTTAAGCTGTACTCAACTCGTGGTGGAACTTCGGCATAGACCTTTCGTTGAACAATCTTATCCTTTTCTAATTGACGGAGATGACGGGTCAAAATAGTTTGAGTAATCCCAGGCAATAATCTCTGCAATTCTTTAAATCGTTTGGTACCCGTACTCAACTGATAAATGATTACCAGTGCCCATTTCCCCGTTAAAACCCTCTGCGTTGTCGCAAATGGACAAATACCATACTCACTCACTTTATTTGGCATAAAATATCTTCTTTCTATTTTTTTAAAAAAATTTATCTTTTAGTATCAATAAAAGTACCACTTTTGATACTAGCTATCAAAAAAGTGTCTACTTGTTTTTTTGTTTGTAACTGTTACAATTATATCATAAAAAAGAAATGGAGAATATATATGTCAACAAACTTAGAAATTTTCAATGCTTATAACCAAGCTTTAATTGCTGGTGACTTTCCTGGTGTCTTTGAAACTATGGCAGACGATATTATCTGGCATCAACCTGGTACTCATAGTATATCTGGTACAGTTGTTGGTAAGGACAAGCTAGGAACTCACCTGGCTACATTTGCTGAGAAAACTAATGGAACCTTTAAGGTGGTAACAAATTGGGTTTCTGACAATAAGGATTTAATCGCAGCTAATGTTACTTTTCTTGGAACACGTGCTGATGGTACTGAACTCAATATGAACGGGATTGACCTCTTCCGTATTGAAGACGGAAAAATCAAAGAAGTTTGGCTCTTCTCTTCAGATCAAGCTGAAGAAGATAGCTTTTGGGGATAATTAAAGAGGCCAGGACAAAAAATTTTGATTTTAGGAATTCTTTATTCTAAATTTTTAAAATCGATAGATTAGATAAAAAAGCAAACGAAACAGAATTCTGAGTGTCAGATAACTCGTTTTGTTCGCTTTTTTTATTTAAGGTTAGACTTTTGTCCCAGGCTCTTTTAATTTACTCCCCCAACTGGGCACTGTAGGCGATAATCTGATCAACTGTGTCAGACAAGAATTGGATGGTATCACGGAGTGGTTTATCTGTTGAAATATCAGCACCGATAATCATAGCTGACTCAAGTGGTGTCTTGCTACCACCTGATTTGAGGAGATTGAGCCAATCTTCAGCTCCAGTTTCTGAATTTTTAAGATGGAGGTAACCTGCAGTCGAGATAACTAGTCCTGCTGAGTAAGTGTAACTATACAAGCCCATGTAGTAGTGAGCTTGGCGCATCCAAGTCAAAGCTGCATCATCATCGATTTCAATAGCATCTCCCCAGAAATCGGTCAAAACTTCCTTCATAATGCTGTTGAGTTTGCTCGCTCCAAAGGTCTCCCCTTCTTCAATCAATGTATACACCTTACGCTGAAAGGCTGCTTCCAAGAGGTGAGTAATGAAATTATGGAAGTAGGTGTCTGTCAAGCGGTGAGCCAGAGCGAAGCGTTTTTGACGAGGGTCGTCAGATTGGTGCTCCAAGTAGTCACTGAGAAGCAATTCATTGAAGGTTGACGGTGCTTCAACATAGTAGGTCGACATGTGGGCATTAAAGTAGCTTTGGTGATTGTCTGAAAAGATGAATTGACCAGAATGCCCGATTTCATGAATCAAGGTATAGACATCGCTCAAACGACCTGTCCAGCTCATGAGGACATATGGATGCACGCGATATGGATCCGCCGCATATCCACCAGAATCCTTGCCACTATTGGCAGCAAAGTCCACCCAGCGCTCTTCTTGATAGCGAGCAACTTCCTGACAATATTCTTGCCCCAAAGGTTCTACCGACTTCATGACCAAGTCATAGGCGTCGTCAATAGTCACTTCAGGATTAAGGGCGCTGTCCAAGTCCAATTTCCAGTCTGCAAAGGTCATCTTTTCAAGACCATTTACCTTAGCAACATGCTTGAGGTATCTCTGAGCGACTGGCGCAAAATCCTTCATGATGAGGTCAATCTGACGATCAAACATAGCACGGTTCACTTCTTGCTCAGCTAGAAGATAATCAAAGACTGAGTCGTATCCCTTCATATCTGCCAATAGTTTTTCAGACTTGACCTGAGCTAGGTAGGCTGCAGCAGCCGTATTTTGGTGCTTACGAAGACCTTCTGAGAAGGAACGGAATGATTTCTCACGGACCTCAGCGTCCTCATGGTTTTGGTAGAAATTCTCATAGGTGACAAAGCTGTTTTTGTAGGTCTTGCCATTGACTTCAAAGTCGGCCATTTCAAAATCCCCAGCTCGCATCTTAGTGTAAATGTCCTGTGGACTGTAGAAAACTTCACCGAGATTGGTCAAGGCCTTCTCCACATCAGCCCCTAGATAGTGGGCTTTTTTGATTTTTGCCTGACGAATAGCCGCCGTCAAATGAGGAAATTCACCCAAACGATCCAAGACTTCCTCATCAGCTGCCACCAAGGCATCGTCAAAGAAGATCAGAGCTACGCTGGCATCTGTTTCAAATTCCATCCCAGCTTGGGCAATATTGGCAAATTCGTCATTGCTATAATCTGTCGTCTGAGGCATAAAACCATAGTTTCCAATATGGCTCATCTGAATGTAGATTTGCTCCAATTCCGCAAAGGCCTTTTCAAAATCCTCAAAAGTATAAAGATTACCCTTATAGTCACGGCTAAATTGATTGATGTCTTCGCGAGCCTTCTCGATTGCACGCAAGAAATCTTCACGATCTTGGTATAGGGCGGTTAAATCCCAAAGTTCCTTCTCTGGAAATTCTGAACGGTGTTTTTGTTCCATTTTCTTCCTCTTATTTCTCTAATTCTAATAAAACACTAAGGGCTGATAAGGCGTAAAGCGGTGCTGTTTCTGCTCGTAGGATACGAGGGCCAAGACCTGCCAAGACTGCTCCCTTAGCTTCAAAACTTTCGATTTCTGCAGGTGACAGACCACCTTCTGGACCAAAGATAAAGAGCAATTTGGCTCCTTTTTCAAGACCAGTGACTGCTTGTAAGAGCGCAGTAGCTTCTCCTTCTTTTGCTGATTCTTCATAGGCTACTATGATAGAGTCAAACTGATCCAGCTGGGCTAGAAAATCTGCTTTTTTCTCGAAAAGCTGAATACTTGGGACGATATTACGCTTGCTTTGTTCTGCTGCTCCAAGGGCAATTTTTTCTAGTTTTTCAATCTTTTTACCCAATTTCTTGCCATCCCACTTGGCAACCGACCAATCGGCAGGAAAGCCCCAGATTTGGCTAGCTCCTAGTTCCGTCACTTTTTGAGTGATAAACTCCAGCTTGTCTCCCTTGGGAAAGCCTGATGCGATGGTGACTTGAACGGGCAGTTCCACATTGTCAGTTAATTCTTGGACCAATTCAAACTGACATGCTTCCACATCCAGCACGCGCGCCAAGCGCTTGATGCCATCATCAAAGACTAAGGTCACCTCATCCTCTTCTTTCAGCCGCATGACCTGAAACATATGCTTGATGGTTTCCTTGTCCTCGATAGTTACAGGAGAGATTGCACTGCCTTTGACAAAATACTGCTGCATGCTAGCCTCCAATCACACCAGAAATATCCTTGGTCTTCTTAAAGACACAGGCATTCCATTCCCCTTGAATCATGTGGGTTTCAAGGAAAAATCCAGCTGACTCAGCTGACTCGCGCACCATGTCCCACTTGTCCTTGATAATCCCACTCATGATCAGGTAGCCTTCGTTCTTGACCAAACGATAAGCATCATCTGTCAGATGAATGAGAATATCCGCCAAGATATTGGCCACAATGACATCTGCTTCAATCTCCACACCCTTGAGCAAATCTCCAGTAGCAACATGGATATTTTCCATACCAGGGTTGAGCTCAATATTTTCCTGAGCAACACGAACTGCCACATCATCTAGGTCGTAGGCAAAGATTTCCTTGGCACCAAGCAACGAGCTGGCAATGGAGAGGACGCCTGATCCAGTCCCCACATCTAGCACCGTTTCGCCACCACGAAGAACCTGTTCCAAGGCAAAAAGGCTCATCTTGGTAGTTGGGTGGGTTCCTGTCCCGAAGGCCATACCAGGATCTAGCTTGATAATCTTTTCTCCAGCAGTCGCCTCATAGTCTGTCCACGACGGCACGATGGTCAAATCATGAGTGATGCGAGCGGGTTCATAATATTTCTTCCAGTTGTCTGCCCAGTCTTCTTCAGCCAAGGCAGTAGTCCCCATTTTGACCTCTCCCAAATCCATAAAATCTGTCAATTCTGCTAGGCGAGCCTGCAAGTCTGCCTCAACCACTGCTACATCCACCGTATCAGGGTAATAGGCTGTCACTACGATTTCTTCTTGCTGCTCGACCTCTGGGAAAATCTCACCAAAGCGGTCAACATTTCCCACATAGTCCATACTGTCTTCAATCGCAACACCTTGCGCTCCCAGCTCAATTAAGAGATTAGAGACCAGCTCCTCTCCCTCACGCTTGACTGTAACTTTTAACTCTTGCCATGTTTCCATATTTAAGATACCAAGCCCGTAAAACACAAAGCCAAAATAGGAAATTCTCTGAAGACGCTTGTGTCTAAAAGAAGTTTATCTTTTTGGCACAGTGTTTAGGGCGGGTTCAGTTTAGAAATTTAACCGAACCATCCTTTCTAATCACTTACTTTTAAATAATCTTTTAATCTCTCTTGCAACTGAGGCACAACTTGACTGGAAGTGAGAAACTCCTCAACATTCATCAGCTGATAACCCTGTCCTTCATCTCCAAAGGTAATATTGTCAAATTGTTCTTGTCTTAGCTGACCAACCATAAAGACCGATTGCTTGCCTTCAAAGATTACGCTAGGATAAATTTTGCCCCAAAGCAAACAATCTTCATTTAAATGAATTCCCAGTTCTTCATAAACTTCACGCGCTGCGCATTCAAAGGGACTTTCATCCCCTTCACGGCCACCACCTGGCAACTCCCACATGTTGGGACAAGGGATATCGTCCTTGTCATCACGTAAGATAGTCAAGAGCTTATCCCCACAAAACAAAGCAATCTTACAGCCTGTGAAATCAGAAATTTCTATTTCCATATTAGACTCCTTCGGTTAATTCCTTTTCCAGCTCGGCTAACCAGTTTTGATAATAGCTTTTCTCATCCCGTAACATCCGGCTGCTATTCATTTTCTGTCTAGCAATCTTCATAGCCTTGTGAGTTTGAACTACATCTTTCTTTACCTTAAATTGATACCAAGCTTGAATGACCTGCATATCTGCTGTTTTTATAGATAGAAAGGATTTGACCCCTCGAATACTTGCATATTCTTCCGCTTTCTTATTATCTCCTTCCATCAGAGCAATTTGAAGAAGGTATAATTGAGAACTAGTTTTAGACATTGGATTATCTGTTTTCTCTAACACAGATTGAAACTGTTGCTTTGCAAGCTCTATATTATCATCTAATATGAATACCAACCCCTGAAGAGTCTGAACACTTTCTGCAAAACTCCCTCTCGCCTCCTCATCAACAGACATGATAAAGTCTTTTAAATCATATTCTTGAGGAGCTAGCAAGGTCTGGGCAGAATGCCTCAACATCAGGTAGGCATATTTCGTATTTTCAGGGTGTTGTAGCAATTCCCAAATTTTTGCGCCATCGGTGATGCCGACTGGCAAAATGTTATTTAGGAAGAAAGACAAATTAAGAAAAATCCAAGTGCCTGCAAAATACCAGTTTGTTGTCAAAAAACCAAAAAGTGTTGCTAATAATATCAAGCAAAGGTGAACTATCAAGCCTCCTGAAAGCATCAAGATGATTCTTTGATCGCTTTCATCCTCTTTTAAACCAATATACTGAGCACCAACATTTTTTATAACTGCTGTTCGACTAAGATGAAGCCTTCCTGACTTTTTGGTTAAAAGAAAGTTCCCTAATCCAAAAGCCACCAGCCGATAGCCTGTCAAGTAGCCACAAAAAGCATGTCCCAGCTCATGAAGAATAAAGATTAAATATATACTTAGAAGAGCGAAGGCATAACCAAAAGTAAAGACTAAAACTGCGGAATACCCCAACTCTGCAAATGCGATTGTTCCACAAGCAAAAGCCAGCATAATAAAGACAACAGCTAGCACATAAACCAAATAAGTCCCGATTTTCTTCATAAAATCTCCATCCAACTCCTAGTATCTCGGATAAGGATAAAATTCTCCCTCTTCCAAGCCTACTTTACCTTCTTCAAAGACTTCTTGGTTCCATTCCATGACAAATTCTTCTGCTTCTGGGTCTTCCAAAAAGTCCATAAGGGCATCTAGTCCAACCTCGGCAGTATCTTTAAGGAATAGCGCAAAATAAGCTAAAAATTCACGAGAAAATCCTTTTTTAGGCAAGTAAGGGATGACAGTCAAATAGTCTTCTGCATTGACTGTTGATTTGGCAGGATTGTAAAAAAGCACTGCTTCTTCAAAGAGAATATCATCCGATGAAACCTCTCCATCTTCATCCACCATCTCCACACCTGCAGCATTTTGTGCTTCCAATAAAAAACTCACTTCAACTGCATGGTTGCGCTTATCCCAGCTAATCTCAAAGTCAAAGGGAAAGTTCTTGTCCAATTCTTCCTCTAAAACATCTAAAAATCCGTATGTTGCCATTTTGTCCTCTTTCTATGCGACTCTTTAATCGCCCCGATTGCTCGGAAATATGCTAAAATAGATACTACCATCTTACCACATATACATCAGAAAATCCATGTTAGAAAGGACTGCTATGCCAGACAATCTCGCGCTTCGCATGCGCCCAAAAACCATCGACCAGGTCATCGGTCAGGATCATCTGGTCGGATCAGGAAAAATCATCCGCCGCATGGTGGAGGCCAACCGCCTGTCCTCCATGATTCTCTACGGACCTCCGGGTATCGGAAAGACCAGTATCGCCTCTGCCATCGCTGGAACGACCAAGTATGCCTTTCGGACCTTCAATGCCACTGTTGATAGCAAAAAACGTCTCCAAGAAATCGCTGAAGAGGCTAAATTCTCTGGAGGATTAGTCCTATTACTGGACGAGATTCATCGTCTCGATAAGACCAAGCAAGACTTTCTTCTGCCACTCTTGGAAAGTGGACTGGTCATCATGATTGGGGCCACAACTGAAAATCCCTTCTTTTCTGTCACTCCAGCCATTCGTAGCCGTGTTCAGATTTTTGAGTTAGAACCCTTGTCTAATCAAGATGTTAAAGAGGCGATTCAAATTGCTCTAACCGACCCTGAGCGTGGTTTTGATTTCCCAGTTGAGCTAGATGAGGATGCACTGGATTTCATCGCAACCTCTACAAATGGAGACCTGCGTTCTGCTTTTAATTCGCTAGATTTGGCTGTTCTCTCTACTCCCGAGAATGACAAGGGCATCCGCCATATCACACTGGATATCATGGAAAATAGCCTGCAGAGGAGTTATATTACCATGGATAAGGATGGGGACGGTCACTACGATGTCCTCTCAGCCCTACAAAAGTCCATTCGTGGCTCGGATGTCGATGCCAGTCTCCACTATGCTGCCCGCTTGATTGAGGCTGGGGATCTTCCTAGTCTCGCTCGTCGCTTGACCGTTATCGCTTATGAAGATATCGGTTTGGCCAATCCTGAAGCCCAGATTCACACCGTGACTGCTCTGGATGCTGCCCAGAAGATTGGTTTCCCAGAAGCCCGTATTCTCATTGCCAATGTCGTGATTGATTTGGCCCTTTCTCCAAAATCCAACTCAGCTTATGTGGCTATGGATAAGGCACTTGCTGACCTCAAAACATCAGGGCACTTGCCTATTCCGCGACACCTGCGTGATGGGCACTACAGTGGAAGCAAGGAACTGGGGAATGCCCAAGACTATCTCTATCCACACAACTACCCTGGAAATTGGGTCAAGCAAGACTATCTACCAGAAAAAATTCGTAATCATCACTATTTCCAAGCAGAAGATACTGGTAAATATGAACGGGCTTTGGCTCAAAGAAAGGAAGCTATCGACCGTTTGCGAAAAATCTGAAATCCTTTTCAAAAAATTGCACTTTCCTCTTGATTTTTTTTGAAAAAGTGGTATTATATAAACATAGAAACGCTGTGGTGTACGACTTCACACTTAAGTGTTGACCGACTATTTTTTGTATTATTAGGGAAACAAAAGTCTTCTAACAGCATGTAGGCCGTCTCACACGGAAACAGCTTCAGTTAGAGCGAGTTGCCCACCTGCTTAATTGCGCGGGTTCAATACAAACCGTGAAGTTTCGGCACCAATACAGCTTTTTTCTTTGCCTCCTTAGCTCAGCTGGCAGAGCAGCGGACTCTTAATCCGTGGGTCACAGGTTCGATCCCTGTAGGGGGCATCTAAATACAACAGGAAAAAGCCTTGTAAATCAAGGCTTTTTTTGCTTGTCTATAACTGATTTACCCCATCATTTGTCCCACATTTTAAATCTATCTTTTCTTTTTGAATCAAATTACATCTTAACAAATAGTGTAAAGCCAGTTACTTTTGCTTTGATTCCATACAATATTTTCATGTAGAGAAGACAAATTTTATCTTCTCTTTTTATTTTCAAAATAATAAAAACTGATTTTCTTTTCATAAATCAGACTGAAACTTCCAAATTTTCCATTTTGTTTATTGACATTTCCTCTAAAAAGGTGTATAATATTTTTATTATCAAACTATACTATACTATATAGGGGGTATTGAAATGAAATTTTCTAATCGTTTACTGCTATTCCTTGCAGGAGTTGTTTTTGTCCTTTTAGGACTTTTCCTATTTACAAACCCAGTAGCTAATCTTGTTGCTTACAGCTGGTGGATTGCATTTGGTTTACTGGTTTCTTCTATAGCAGCTATTTTAGGCTATTTCTCTGTACCAAAAGAGCTTCGCTCACCAGCTCATCTTTTCCAAGGGATTGTTAATCTTCTCTTAGCTCTTTACCTCGTTGCCTATGGCTTTGTGACGCTGCCAGTTGTCATTCCAACTATTTTAGGAATTTGGTTAATTGTAGAAGCCATTATAGCTTTCTTTAAAGGCAATCGTCTGGGATTGATTTTCCCTATTATTGGCAACCATATCATGTGGATAGCGTTGCTTGCATTTTTACTAGGTCTAGTGATTTTGTTCAATCCAGTAGCTACAAGTGTCTTTGTCGTTTATGTCGTTGCCTTTGCATTTTTAATTGTTGGTTTCACCTATATCCTTGATGCCTT
This sequence comes from Streptococcus sp. HMSC073F11, assembly GCF_001810785.1. Lineage (GTDB taxonomy): Bacteria > Bacillota > Bacilli > Lactobacillales > Streptococcaceae > Streptococcus. Next base: position 57,302 of record NZ_KV802690.1, on the reverse strand, counting down.
TCGTAAATAATCTAGCTGCCATTTTGGGCATATTAAAAAAGCTGGGAAGTTACATTCTCAGCTTTTTATTTGCCTTCTTAGATCAGTTGGTAGAGCAGTAGACTCTTAATCTATGGGTCGCAGGTTCGAGCCCTGCAGGGGGCACATCTAAATCAACAGAAATAAGCCTTGAAACCAAGGCTTTTTTTAACGTCTAATAGCTTTTTGTAGAAAAGTATTTAAAAATAAAAGAGAAGAGAATCTCTCACTCTCTTCTCAGTATATCTTATTAAATTTAGTTTTTCTTAATCTACCTGATTTTCCTTTGCAACGACAAATTCTTTAACCAGTCGATAGATAACAGCAAATACGGGGGTAAAGAATATCATTCCAAGTAGTCCGAAAAGATTCCCTCCGATACTAGCAGCCGCAAGCGTGAAAAGGGCTGGTAAGCCAATAGATTGACCCACAACTTTGGGATAGATAAGATTTCCCTCAATCAGTTGTATGATTTGATATAGAAGAAGAGAAAGTAAGGCTTGAGTAGGACTCACTGTGAAGATAAAAATCGCTCCCACAACACAAGCAATCATAGGCCCTACATAAGGAATGAACGATAGCACTCCTGCAAAGATACCTGTCATTACTCCATAGGGTATCCCAAACACGCTGTAACCAACCGCTATCATAACTCCTATGATGACTGCTTCAATCAGCTGACTCATCAAAAATTGGTCATAAGTCTCTAGTGCTACTTGTCCAATGCAAGTTAACTTTGTCACCACTTTCTCTGGAAATATAACTTTTAGAAGTCGACTCGTCATCGCTGCCAGATGTTCCTTACTGGATAAAAATGAAAAGGTAAATACTATAATCAGAAAGGCATTCATTATACTTGAAAAAATATTTCCTATATTACTAGTCAGACCGGATAAGAAGGTTATCAAAGCTTGACTAATAGAGCTAGACTGTCCCTGAATTCCTGATACGATAGTTGACAGCATGTCTTTGGTTACAAATTCCGAGCTGTCTAGCAATTTCCTAAGTTGAGTCAGGACTGTTGAAAGGACTGTTCCCAGCTGACTAATAGTCTGAGCTAGGGTTGGCAGCACCAAAACCAAAAGAGCAATCACGATTAAGATAAGAGCTAGGAAAACAAGTACCATGGCAATCGGACGACGCAACTCTGCCTTTACCTTCAATTTAACTAAATACTGTTCAATTTTTTCATAGGAACATTAAGCACAAAAGCAATAACAGCACCATAAATCAAGGTTGATATTACATCAAAGAGAGAGATTGCTCCTGATATAAAGCTTGATGCATTCAGAATTACAAGAGTAACCAGCCCTATAAAAAGTATTAATGGGGTGTATTTTTTTACTAAATTCATAAATTCTCCTTAATAAACATGTTTAGATACGACTATACTATTTGGTTTTTCAAACTCTCGGTCAAGGTAAGCTTGGTAAGTTCCTGGTGCGATAAATCCTTTGGGTGAGAGGATATCGGTGCCAGCCTGACCGACTATGGTATCAGCCAAGAGCACACAGTTTGTAGATAAGACAAAGTAGGATTTAAACTTAGATTTGATAAATTTATAAAGTTCCCCATCTGTCTCATGTCTGATTTTATAAGCGTAGGTGTAGTCTTCCTTACCATCACCTGTCATGATTTTATCTGCACTTGGCTCCCATGGAATCGTCAGTTGTTTCAATTCAGCCAACTTTTTCTGAACTGCTTTTTCCATTTCAGGCGTCAAATCTATCCCATAACCAAAAAGCGTTTTTTGACTCTCACGTTTACATAGGTCAATGTACTTGTCACGATCACAGAAATATAAGACACCATCTCCTACCATGCCAAATAAGGTCTCAGAAGACGGATCATAGTTGCCATAAGAAATAACACGGCCTTGATAGCAGATATCCACATGACCAATTGCCGAAAACAGAGAGGTCTCAGCTGTATGAACAAAAATTTCAAGCTCCGCTGTCTTACCAGACTTCACCATTCCAAGATGGATATCCTCTCTCTCATCAGCATTTTCCAGCATAAATTTGTTAATTTTTGCTAAAGTTCTTGCAGGGATGAGAGCGGCTAGGACAATAGGTAAGCTAATTCTAATGCGACGTTTGAGATGGTTTTTCCCAATTTCCCCTTCAAATAAGAAACCGTCACGGATATTGGACAGACCATAAAGGAAAAAATAAGCCCCTAATACAAAGAGTTGAAAGACAGAATTTCCTGTAGAGGACAAAAGACTAGTCCCACCAAGAAAAACTAGTACGAGTCCATCTAGTAAGAGACGAAAACGAGGTCGAATTTTGTTTTTGCGGTAGAGAACATAGGTGACAAGGTTAATACTAGCATGAAAAATCTGATAAACTCCAATCACAAGAGCCAGAACATAAATCGGCACATCCGTCGCAAGATTGGAGCCAAGCAAATATCCCAGCACTAACAATTTAACCAGTGCAACTCCCAAGGTGTCCGTTGACTGACTTTTTTTGAAAATACGTAATACTAAATCTAAGACCGTTGCTATCCAAGCTAAAAACAGAACCAGTCGAATAACCTTTACTGGCAACCAAGTCCCCGTGACCATCAAGATGAGACCTAGCAGAACAAACAAGAACCCCTGAGCAAGTAATTTCTTACCTGTCAGACCTAAAGATAGAATTTTCGCCATATAAAAACCTTTCAACAATAAAAATTAAACACTCCGATTAAACTGACTAGTAAATAGCCAACACTACAAACAGCCTGTGCCAGCAACATATGGTGACTAGAAATGACTGTAGTAATGTCACCATCTTGTCTTATGCACTTCTAAAATTTGTTATATTGATTAGAAACCAGAGCTTATAAAAACTAGCTAAACTCGAGAGATAGACACAATTGCGACGAAAAAATGTATAACCAATTCAACTTGTTAAGGTAAGAAAGCATTATTTCCAATCTATTAATTATTCATCTATTACCTATTATGACACAATATTCCCTATAGTTCAACTTTTTACTTGTTTTTATATTACACGGACTAAAAAGTTTTCAACAGTTGATTGCATTTGTTTTAATAAGTTTTAACCTTTCTTGGTTAGATAAAAAAAGAACCATACAGTTTAGAATCTGTATGGTTTTTGCCCCACTTTTGTCCCATTTTTAAATCATGACATTGAAAATACCTAAAATCACTTATATTTCAATATTTTTAATTGCTCTCAATATGAAAGTCCTTTCCAAATCCCTGTAGGGGGCATCTAAATACAACAGGAAAAAGCCTTGATTTACTAGGCTTTTTTGTGTAGTCTTAGCACTAAAAAACGATAGAAAAAACACCCCTTCTGAACTGCACCCCAAAAGTTAGACAGAAAAAACCTAACTTTTGTGGCGCAGTTCATTCGCGTCACATGAAGTTATTTAAGCATCTTCTTTTCTTTTATTACCATTTTCTGTTATAATAAATTGTACTTCTAAAATAGAAAGGTCTTAAGATGACAACTCTTATTAAACATAAACGTGTAGAATTTTCAGAACTTTTTTATGACTTAGTTTTTGTTTTTGCAATTTCAAAAGTAACTACTTTAATTGACCATCTTCATAACGGTATTTTGACTTGGAATTCTTTCCTTGATTTTTTCATTGCTACTTTGCTTCTCATCAATTCCTGGATGATTCAAACCGATTATACCAATCGCTATGGAAAGAACTCTTTATTTAACATAGTAATCATGTTTATCAAAATGGGAATTTTACTCTTTATAGCCAATATGATTGGACCTGATTGGCAACAATATTTTCATTATCTCTGTTGGGCTATTGGTACATTAACCCTTACCTTATTTTTTCAATATTTGGTTGAATTTTTTAGAAAATCAACCGATGATGTTAATCGGGAAAGTATCAAAGGTTTTCTATGGATAACAGCTCTAGGAAGTTTAGGAGTCTATCTAGCAGCTCTTCTTCCTATTTACGTTGGAGTCTCTGTCTTATTTGCTAGTATTCTGCTAACATTTATTATGCCAAGTATCTTGCTTAATAAAGATAAGCATTACCAGGTAAATCTCCCCCATTTAATCGAGCGCATCTCCCTTCTTGTCATTATTATGTTTGGAGAGATGATTACGGAGCTAGCTAACTTCTTTACAATCGAGAATTTCTCGATTTATTCGGTTCTTTATTTCATTATTATGATTTCTCTGTTCTTGTTTTATTTTGGTCAATTCGACCATGCTATTGATGAAAAATCTAATCAAAAGGGACTATTTCTAATTTACAGTCACTATCCTATTTTCATTGGACTTATGATGATGACTGTATCGATGAGTTTTCTTCTGAATCCTGAAGCTAATCGTCTCTTTGCAACCATCTTCTCTTATATCGGATTTGGCCTCTTTCAAGCTGCTGTCCTAGTAAATGGCCCCCATAACAAACACTATCTTCGCTATTCGAAAAGTTACTACTGTGTCCAAGCGACACTCTATCTGGCTGCCTTGATTCTCTCTTTAATCTTTGCTTCTAATCCTATAATAGTAGTGAGTATAACAACCATTTTAGCTCTAGCTATAGCCATTCATTTTATTTATTTTTATATGACACAGAATAAAAAATATTCCAAATCTAACTGGGGATTATTTTAATGAGTTTATAACATTAAAAAGCTTTGGGAACCAAGGCTTTTTTTTCATTAATTTGTTTTTCCATTTTATCCTCCAATTTGATCTCGCACTGACATTTATTTATAACAAAACTATATATCTAGAATAGCATAATCATTAGGTATTATAGGTTTTCAAACAAAATACGAGTCATTCGTTTTTGCCCCACTTTTGCCCCATTTTTAAATCCTGACATTGAAAATACCTAAAAGTATTTCCCTAAAATCAGCTATATTTCAACATTTTTGTTTATTTTCAATATGAAAAGTTCTTACAAATTCATGCAGGGGGCATCTAGATACAACAGGAAAAGCCTTGAGTTCCAAGGCTTTTTTGCTTGTTCCGAACAAAAACATGACAAGATTTTAGGATATTCTGAGTTTAGTATAGATAAAATTCTTTCCTTATAAAACAAAAAACGCTAGATAGCGTTTTTTGTTATTCTTAGTTACTCGTCTAATCGAATAAACATCATTGCGTTAAGCAAAGAGATGAGAGCGACTGTATTGACATTATTAGAATAGATCAGTCTCTTATTTTCAATAGGAGGAATAATAAAATTAGAAATAATGATGTCATAAGGTGATTCTTTTAGAGCATCAAGTGATAACTCTAATTCACTCCAAACTTCCAGTTCAAAATTGTTACTACAATAGTAAGAAAGTGTCTCAGCTACTGATTTTGCATGATACTGATCAAAATTACTCATGACCAAAACCTTTAATTTAGGTTGATTTTGTAAAAGATTTAGCACCAAGTGTTTGCTATGGGTGATAAAAGTATAGGTCAAATGATTGACCTTCATTGAATTACGATCCATATCCAAAGCCTCTAGATAATGTTCAATCCCTTCCTTCACCTCTGAAACAAATCGAGGGAAAATATTTTGAAAGTTTTTGATTGTATTGCCTTTTTGATCAAATAGGATAAACTCTGTCGATAATTCCTGACGATGCAGATGTGCTGTATTATGCAGATGCCAAATCAGATTGTCCTTATTGTCTACTTGAAGATTATACTCTCTTGATACCTGATCTACTAGTTCTCCCAATAACTGATACGATTTTTTTACATAGCTGTCTGTTTTTGCATGGTTCAAGAATAATTCTTCATCTATGAAAAACATTTTTTGAAAATAGGATACAAATAATTGACCTATTACTTCTTTATTCAGAGAGATATGATATTCAGAGTCAAAGCTCGCTACAATCTCGTCAATTCCTTCTGCCTGCATAAACGATTCCAACAATTGATTGTTAAAAGAGTCTCTCTCAACTTCCATGAAATGAGCAAACTTTATGCGATATAAATTTGTAACCAGAAGTAATTTTAACATTCTATGAGTTGATAAATTCATCGGGAAAGAAGTTGCTTTATAGACTAATTCCAATAATTGAGACAAGGGTTCTTGAGAAAAATCTTCAAAGGGCCATTCAAGGAAATAATATTTCTCTGAAAAATACTGGGCAAAAAAGTAACGGATATCAATCTCATTTCCAGTGATTCGAACTGGATTGAGGCTTATTTCAAAACGATATTGTTTCTTAATAATTTTATTAATGTGACTGATGATACGATAAAGAGAGGAAGAACTGATATAAAACTCTTTGCAGAAACTATCAGTATCACATCCTTCATTAAAGAAGATAAATTCTAAAATTGAAAAGTGGGTTGAATGCTTAAAAAAATGATGATAGACCATCTCAATATCACTATCATCGGTATTAATGATACGGATGCCGTTTGTCGAGGAATGAAATATCAAGTCAGGAAAAGAAGATCTGACATGGGACAAGTCATCTTTTACAGAACGTTCTGCACAGTGCAATAATTCTGCTAGTTCTGAAATATGAAACCAGCGCTTGTTTTCAAACAGTAATTCTAATAATTCTAATTGTCTGTGACTTTTTTTCGATAATAAATCTCTCATGAATAGCTTTTCTCTCTTTATAATAAACTAAACGATTGCCTATCAATCTTCATGCAATTATACCATATAGAGTGCATTTATCCTCTTACAACGACTTTTGCTTATCATCAAAAGACTAGTCTAATCCCTTAGAAACCCAGTAGCATCAAGATTTTCTTATTTATTTGTACCTGTGGTGTGTTTTTATAATACGTAGTTTGAGACAAATTATTACCCTTCCATATTTAAATATTATATAATTAATTCAATCAAAGAAATTGGTTTTCTGAAATTGATTCTTTGATTTAGAAATAGAAAAGGAGGATACACTATGTTGTGGTCCATTATTGTAGGAGGTCTTATTGGTCTCATCGCAGGTGCAATCACTAAAAAAGGTGGCTCTATGGGTGTTATTGCAAATATTGTTGCAGGTTTAATCGGTTCAACTGTCGGTCAATCACTTCTAGGAAGCTGGGGACCTTCATTGGCTGGAATGGCTATTATTCCGTCAATCGTAGGTGCAGTAATTGTTGTTGCCGTAGTTTCATATCTATTTGGTAAAAAATAAGCATTACCTAATAGAACATTAAAAGTGATAAGCCATAATTTTGAATACTTTAGACGGGTAAAATTATGGTTTAAAGCTTTTCATTTGAAAGGATTTAATATGTCAAAATCAAAGAAAATATTGTTACTTATTTTCTGTATTTTAATCTTGGCTATTTTCCTTCCTATTCTCATAGATTATCATCAGGTCAGTGATTTAGATATCCACTTATTCAGTTGGAGAGAACTCTACGCTGAATTTCTGATTGCTAGATATGTCTTTTGGGGGACACTTGTCCTATCTGTTTTAGTGTTAATTTCAATGTTAGTAATACTCTTCTATCCTAAACAGTATTTAGAGATTCAATTAGAGACTCAAGAAGATACATTAAAACTAAAAAATTCAGCTATCGAAGGCTTTGTTCGATGTTTGGTCATTGATCATCAGTTGATCAAAGAACCAACAGTCCATGTAAATAGCCGCAAAAATAAATGTTTCGTTACTGTAGAAGGTAAAATTCTTCCTTCGGACAACATCTCAAATCGATGTCTTGTCATCCAGAATGAAATAACTCATGGATTAAAGCAGTTCTTTGGTATTGAACGTGAGGTAAAACTTGAAGTTAAAGTGAAAGAATTTGAACCTCCAAAAACGACCAAAAAGACTGTTAGTCGTGTAAAGTAAGGAAGTAAAAAATGGAATGGTTTAAAAAATATCAGTATCCAATTATTGCAGGTCTAGTAGGTGTCATTCTCGCTTGCTTTATCTTATCCTTTGGCTTTTTCAAAACACTATTTGTGTTAATCTGTGGAGGTTTAGGAGCATTTGCTGGATACTATGTTAAGGAAAAATATTTAAATAAATAAAGGAGTCTCGTATGTCAAACGTAGATAAAAATGTAGAAAAAAAAGATGTCGCTGTTGTTTCTCAAGATGTTAAAGGGGAACTCACTTATGAAGACAAAGTAATCCAAAAAATCATTGGTCTTTCACTTGAAAAAGTACCTGGACTTTTGGATGTGGATGGAGGATTCTTCTCTAATCTAACAGAAAAAATTATCAATACGGATAATGTCACTCATGGTGTCAATGTTGAAGTTGGGAAAGAACAAGTCGCAGTTGACTTGAACATTGTTGTTGAATACCAAAAAAATGTTCCAGCTTTGTACAAAGAAATCAAAGATGTTGTCGTATCACAAGTTACAAAAATGACTGATCTAGAAGTTGTTGAAGTCAATGTGAATGTTGTTGATATCAAAACGAAGGAACAGTATGAAGCAGATTCAGTTAGCCTTCAAGACAGAGTAACTGACGTGGCTTCTTCAACAGGAGAATTTGCTTCAGAACAATTTGAAAAAGTGAAATCTGGTATCGGTTCAGGTGTTGCTGCTGTTCAAGAAAAAGTAGGCGAAGGTGTTGAAGCCGTTAAAGGCGAAACAAAGGAAAAAGCTCGCGTACACTAATTCATCTGATCAAAATCAATCAATTTAAAGGAGGCAGAATCATGTCAACAGAAGAAAAATTAAATCAAGCAAAAGGTTCCATTAAAGAAGGTGTCGGCAAAATGATCGGCGATGAAAAAATGGAAAAAGAAGGTGCAGCTGAAAAAGTTGTTTCTAAAGTAAAAGAAGTTGCCGAAGATGCAAAAGACGCTGTCGAAGGCGCTATTGAAGGTGTTAAAAACATGCTTCACAAAGATGAAAAATAAGACTAAAAGTTAATTTATCTAATAACAATATTAGTCAGAGAGAGAACATTTACTGTTCTCTTTTTGTATATAGGACCCTAAAAACGATTCTCAATCTTCCTTAAAAGGAATTGTCAACTAGAAAAAGCCTTGGAATCAAGGCTTTTTTGCATGTTTAAAATAATATAGCCCTTTTTAAAGAAACAAAATTCAAAAGGTTTCAACCTACTAGATTTACTTATCCACCACCTGAGCTTCAAATTGGGCTGGTTTCTTGTCCACATTGGTAATGGTTATCGTGTAGGGCTTGTTATTGGTGGCATCAAAGACTTTTTCACCTTGATAACTTACAACAACTCCATCTTTTTCTAAATAAATATCTGGTTGGTTGTTTGGAAGTTCTTCGTACTCCTCGCCCAAACCATGGCTTTTTATAATTTTTTGTCCCTCTACTTCATAGTAAACATCACCATTTCTCTCACTCCAAACATCTGAGCCAGATAATTTAATTCTGCCTGAATCATTTTTCTTCAAGATGAAGATTGAATAGTATTCCAAATCTTGTGTTCTGGGATTTACTCTTAAGTTGACAGATTGACCTGGTTGAAGAGTGTATTTGCCATAGTTCAAAACGGAAAAGACAAACCAGACTAGCAGCAAACTATACAAGAGTCCTATAATCATTCGTGAGCGCCTACTTTTAAACAAACGTAAAAGTAACAGTAAAGAGACAATAAAGATCAATTCTGTAAACATTTTGTCCCTCCTTTCTCATCATCATTGACATCCTAAACAGAGTCTCGCATCCATTTCTCACTAGTAACATCAACCATACAAAGTCTGATACATCTTATCTAGAAAAGCTTTCAACTCTTTTCGAACAATCTTTAATAGGCGTTCTTCTTCGGCTTGAGAGATGTTCACACTTTCTTTTTTCTGATTACTAATATTAGAATAGTAACTACGTTTTAAGGTTAAATGATTATCTAAAATATAGTAGGCATTTATTTTTTCCTCATTTACCATTGTTTCAAATAAAACAGAGACTTCATCCCTGCCAGGATTCAACATTTTCAAATCAATGTCTCCTTTTATCCCTATGGAGTCAATTCCTCCATCCAAGCGAATGGCACCGTCGGGAGGAACGACATAGCCTGCTTTACGAATGTCAGACGCATATCTCCCTGAATCCGTTAAATGTTTTAAGACGGCTATAGTGTCCTGTTCTTCAAAGGAAGCCTTTAGTTGGAACCGTTCTTGGTGGCTTTGATACTGAAAATAAAGATTGATACCAACAACTAAGGCAAGTACAGAAGCGAGCAAGATTCGTATTTTTCTACATCTCGACATGTTTATCTCCTTTATCTAAGAAATCATAGAAATTTTGTTTCCAACTTTGAAAGGTAACTGCCTTATCCTTGAAAATCCTTGGGACTCTGACTCAAGTGACTGCTATCTACCCTTTTTCATTATGTATTTTCGTATAGGTACTTCAACCATTTGAACGATTTCAAATCCTTCTTTTTGGTAAAGCTTGTGAGCTGTTTGATTTGCCTCGTAGACATTTAGAGAAATAGTATCTATGTCTTCATTTTCAAATGCTAAACTAACAAATTTCCTTAAAGCCTGGCTACCTAAGCCTTGCCCCTGTTTCTGGGGGTTGATAAAAAATCTCCCGATATGAAGATTTTTGTCTTCTAACCTGATTTTCTGGATAAGCCCCACAAACTCTTGTCCACCAAAGATTGAAAAGATTCCTTCCAAATCTTGCAAGATTTGAATTGTTAAGGGAAAAGGAATCATTGTTCCCATCCATTGTTCTTGAAAGGATTTGCCAAGGGAGTTGGACCATTGGCATACGAGTTGAGCGTTTTCTGTGCTCACATTTTCTTCAAAACGAATTGTCATCTTGACCTCACCATCTTATCTATGTTTCTCCATTATACTACTTCTCCTATTTTTTACGAATAAATAAGTATGATTGATCTTTATTATTTTCTTGTCGGGAGCATTCTCGCTTCCTTTCTCGGTTTGGTCATTGACCGTTTCCCTGAGCAATCCATTATCCGACCAGCTAGCCACTGCGATTCCTGTCAGACTCGCTTGCGCCCGTTAGACCTAATTCCTATCCTCTCTCAGGTCTTCAATCGCTTTCGCTGTCGCTACTGCAAGATCCGCTATCCTTTCTGGTATGCCCTATTTGAATTGGGTTTGGGGTTACTTTTTCTGGCTTGGTCATGGGGCTGGATTTCCTTGGGTCAAGTCATCCTAATCACTGCTGGATTGACCTTGGGAATCTACGACTTTCGCCATCAGGAATATCCTTTACTAGTCTGGATGACTTTCCACCTAATACTCATGGCTTTCTGTGGTTGGAACCTGGTTATGGTCTTCTTCCTTGCCCTCGGAATTATGGCCCATTTTATCGACATTCGTATAGGAGCAGGTGATTTTCTCTTTCTATCATCTTGTGCGCTCGTCTTTAGTGTAACAGAGTTACTGATCTTGATTCAGTTTGCTTCGGCGACGGGGATCCTAGCTTTTCTCCTACAAAGGAAAAAGGAAAGACTGCCCTTTGTGCCTTTCCTCTTACTCGCTGCTTGTGTGATTATTTTTGGTAAGCTACTGCTTGTTTGATAAAGTCCTGAATCGGCTCTCCTTGGTGGAGAGCTTTTACAATTTTCGAACCAACGATAACGCCATCTGATACCGCATTAAAGCGTTCTACATCAGCTTGGCTAGATACGCCAAAACCTGTCAAGACTGGGATATCGGCCACTTGATGCAATTGTGCCAAGTGCTTGTCCAAGTCTGCACGGTAATTGCCTGATTTCCCTGTTACCCCATTGATGGCAACAGCATAGACAAATCCTTCTGCCCCTTCAATCAACTCTTTCTGGCGCTCAATCCCTGTCGTCAAACTAACTAGGGGAATCAAAGCCATATCTGTGTCTGCCAAAAAGGGTTCTACAAAGTTAGCATGTTCATGAGGTAGGTCTGGAATAATCAAGCCTTTGACTGCTGTATCTGCTAAATCTTTGACAAAGTTCTCAACGCCGTACTGAAAGAGGGGATTAAAGTAGGTCATAATGACAAGCGGAATCTCTGTTTCAATGGTTTTCAAGGTTTCAACCAAAGCCTGGGTAGAAGTCCCATGGGCTAGACTGCGCAAGCCTGCTTCTTCGATCACAGGTCCATCTGCAACTGGGTCTGAAAAGGGAATGCCCACTTCAATAGCAGAAACACCCAAATCTTCTAAAAAGTGGATTGTTTCACCAAGACCCTCCAAGCCTTTCTCGTGGTCCCCAGCCATGATATAGGGAACGAAAATTCCTTTTCCAGCTGCTTTGATAGCATTCAATTTTTCTGTTAGTGTCTTAGGCATGAGCTTCTCCCTTCTTTGCTGCATCTGCTTCCAAGCGGTCTTTGACTTGAACTACATCCTTGTCCCCACGACCGGATAGGCAGACAATCATCGACTTGTCTGGTCCAAGTTCTTTGGCCAATTTCACCGCGAAGGCAATGGCATGGCTAGATTCCAAGGCTGGGATAATCCCTTCCACACGAGACAAGAGCTGGAATCCTTCCAAGGCTTCCTCGTCTGTCACAGGAACATAGCTGGCACGTTTGATATCGTGGTAGTGAGAGTGTTCTGGACCGATACCAGGATAGTCCAAACCTGCTGAAATAGAGAAAGCTTCAAGAATTTGACCATAAGCATCTTGGAGCACATCCATGAGGGAACCGTGAAGGACACCCGGACGACCCTTAGTCAAAGTCGCTGCGTGGTGCTCTGTATCCACACCAAGTCCTGCTGCTTCAGCCCCATACATGGCTACTGACTCATCTTCTACAAATGGATGGAAGAGCCCGATAGCATTCGACCCACCACCAACACAGGCTACTAGGGCATCTGGCAAATCTTGACCTGTCAAGTCACGGTACTGTTGTTTAGCTTCTCGACCGATGACACTTTGGAAGTCACGAACGATTTCTGGGAAAGGATGAGGCCCCAAGGCAGAACCAAGAATATAGTGGGTATCATCGATATTAGCCACCCATGAACGAAGAGCTGCATTGACCGCATCTTTGAGCACGCGCGAACCGTCTGTCACTGCCTCAACCTTGGCTCCCAAAAGCTCCATGCGGAAGACATTGAGGGCTTGGCGTTTAACATCTTCCTCACCCATGTAGATGGTACATTCCATGTTAAAGAGGGCTGCAGCTGTTGCAGTTGCCACACCGTGCTGACCAGCACCTGTTTCAGCGATAATTTTCTTTTTACCCATGCGTTTGGCAAGCAAAACTTGTCCTAAGGCATTGTTAATCTTGTGGGCCCCTGTATGGTTGAGGTCTTCACGTTTAAGATAAATCTTGGCTCCGCCAATATGCTGGGTCAAGTTTTTTGCGTAGTAAAGAGGAGTTTCACGACCTACGTACTGACGTAAGAGCTGGGTCAATTCCTCCTGGAAACTTGGGTCTGCCTGACTTTCACGGTAGGCCTTCTCCAACTCCAAAACTGCTGTCATCAATGTTTCTGGGACAAAACGTCCGCCGAATTTTCCGTAAAATCCATCTTTATTTGGTTCTTGATATGCCATTCTTTACCCTCTCTATAAATCTTCTAATCTTTTCATGATCTTTTTGTCCGTCTGTCTCCACTCCGCTCGATACATCTACTGCATAGGGAGTAAAGTGTTGAATTGCTTTTACTACATTGTCTTCATTAAGGCCACCTGCGATAAAGAAGGGTTGAGTTAGTCCAGTCGTATCCAGTTGAGCCCAGTCAAAGGTCTGGCCACTTCCTGCCACAGGGGCATCAAAGAGTAGATAGTCTGCCTGAGAATTGGGCACATGACCCTCTCCATCCACCTGTACCGCCTGAATGCTGGCACAAGGCAAATTTTCAAACAAATCATCTGCCACCTGGCCGTGAACTTGAACCAAGTCCAAGCCAACTTTGTCAATCGCTTCCAGCAGTTCTGCTCGACTCGGTGAAACAAATACACCAACCTTTTTGACATCTGCAGGAATAAGCTTTGCCAGCTCAGCAGCCTGATCCAAGGTCACCTGTCTTTTACTAGGTGCGAAGACAAAACCGATGTAGTCGGCTCCTGCTGAGACGGCTGTTTCCACCGCTTCTTCGGTCGATAGTCCACAAATTTTAACCTTTGTCAATCTGCAACTCCTTGATTCTCTGGGCTACATCTTCTGCCTGCATAAGAGCTGTCCCAACTAAAATTCCATTAAAGTATGGTGCTACTCGTTTTGCATCCTGCCCTGTGAAAATAGCAGATTCAGAAATGTACAAGCAATCATCTTTGAAATGTTTAGCCAAATCTACACTGGTCTGCAAGTCAACTTCAAAGGTAGTCAAATTGCGGTTATTAACACCAATAATCTCCGCACCAAGTCTGTGAGCTACCTCTAGTTCAGCTAGATTGTGAGTTTCCACCAAGACTTCCAGACCAAGCTCTGTCGCATAGTCATAAAGTTCCTTGAGGCGTTCTTCGGACAAGGCTGCCACGATGAGCAAGATGACTGTCGCACCTGCATTGCGAGCTCGGATGATTTGCTTTTCATCGATAATAAAGTCCTTGTTAAGCGTCGGAATCTGTACCTGACTGGAAATCTCCCGTAGATAATCCAAATGTCCTTTAAAGAAAACTTCATCTGTCAGAACAGAAATCATCACTGCTCCGTTCGCTTCATAAGTCTGGGCCTGTTGCACAATATCCACATCTAGATTGATATCTCCCAGACTAGGGCTAGCTTTCTTGACTTCAGCGATTACCTGTAAACGGTCCTGGTGATTCTTCAAAAATTCTGCCAAGCGATAGGTCTGGCGCAGGGGCTGGATTTCCTCCAGCTCCATCTGCTCGACCTCACGCGCCTTCTGCTCCAAGATTCGTGATAAAAATTCCTGACTCATTTTTGGTACTCCTGTAACAGTCTAAGTTTTTCAAGGGCCTTGCCACTAGCAATGACTTCGCGGGCCAAGGCAACTCCATCCTTGATGCTAGCTACCTTGCCATTAGCATAGAAACCAAGACCAGCATTTAAAACTGTCGTTTCCAAGAATGGACTTGGTTCATTTTTAAGAACTCTGAGCAAAATTTCTGCATTTTCCTGAGCGTTGCCTCCACGAATATCTTCGATAGCGTAGCGTTCCATCCCTAGATCTTCTGGAGTAAAGCTTGACAAGGTGATTTCGCCATTTTCAAGAAGGGCAATCTTGGTTGTTCCATTCAAACCAGCTTCGTCCAATCCTTCTGGACCAGCAACCACTATAGCACGTTTGCGACCCATATTTTTCAAAACCTGAGCTGTACTTTCTAGAAGTTCTGGACGACTAATACCAAGAAGCTGTGTTTCCAAAGTCATTGGGTGAATCAGAGGACCAGTCAAGTTCATGATTGTTGGAATTCCCAATTCCAAACGAGCTGGCATGATGTATTTCATTGCTGGGTGCATATTTTTAGCAAAGAGAAAGACGATACCAGTTTTATCAAAGACCTTACCTAATTCAGCTGGTTTGAGGTCTAGGTTGATGCCTAAGGCTTCGAGGACATCTGCAGAACCAGATTTAGAAGAAATCGAGCGATTACCGTGTTTTGCCATGTGAACACCACCACCAGCCAAGACAAAGGCTGCAGTTGTCGAAATGTTAAAGCTGAAGGACTTGTCCCCACCTGTACCACAGTTGTCCATAGCATCATGAATTTCAGTTGGAATGTGTTGGGCATGCCCTCTCATGACTTGTGCAATGGCTGTGCGTTCTTCCGGTGTTTCCCCCTTCATCTTAAGGGCCAAGAGGAAAGAAGCAATCTGCGCTTCGGTTACACGCCCAGTTACGATACGCTCAATGACATCCGTCATTTCCACACCTGATAAATGTTCAAATTTTGCTAATTTTTCAATAATCTCTTTCATCCTAGTTTCCTCACTTTACAACCTTCTCGATAAAATTCCGAATAGAAGACAAGCCATCTGGCGTTCCGATACTTTCTGGATGGTATTGGAAGCCATAAATCGGCAGGCTTTTGTGTTGAATTCCCATAATAGCTTGGTCATCAGTCGAACGAGCTGTAACTTCAAAGCCTTCTGGCATTTCTTCAATCAAAATACTGTGATAACGCATGACTGGACGACCATCCTCGATGCCTTGATAGAGAACAGATGGCGCTTCAAAGCTGATATTGCTCTGTTTCCCATGCATGACTTTTGGAGCCAAGCCTAGCTTCCCACCAAAGACTTCTGCGATAGCTTGATGACCCAAACAAATCCCTAGAATTGGCTTCTTGCCTGCAAAGTCACGAATCATGTCTTCCATCTTTCCGGCATCAACTGGCCAACCTGGACCAGGAGAAAAAACCAGACCATCTGCTTTTTCAGCTTCTTCATACAGCTTGGGATCATCATTTCTCAAGACCTGAACTTCTGCGAAATTCCCAATGTATTGGGCCAAGTTATAGGTAAAAGAATCATAGTTGTCAATCAATAAAATCATGGTCTTAGTTCTCCAATTCTAGTCATAGATTTTGCTTTGTTAATGGTTTCTTGGTATTCGTTTTGGGCAATGGAGTCGTAGACAATCCCTGCCCCAGCCTGCACATAAGCTGTTTGATTTTTGAGAATCATCGTTCGGATGGCAATGGCGAAATCCATATCACCCGTCGCAGACAAGTAGCCGATTGCTCCTGCGTATACGCCACGTTTTTCTGTTTCCTGTTCATAAATGCGTCTCATCGCTCGAATCTTTGGTGCTCCTGAAACTGTTCCGGCAGGAAGTGTTGCTTTCAAAGCATCCATGGCAGTGAGTTCTGGAAGCAAACGCCCCTTGACCACACTGGTCAAATGCATGACATAACGGAAAAGCTCCACTTCCATATACTTAGTGACTTGGACACTGGCCGTTTCAGAGATGCGACCAATATCATTACGTCCCAAGTCTACTAACATCCGATGCTCTGCTGTTTCCTTCTCATCCGAAAGCAGGTCTGTCGCCAAATCCTTATCTTCTTCATCCGTAGCGCCTCTTGGTCGTGTCCCTGCAATCGGATTGGTTGTCACGATGCCATTTTTGACAGAAACCAAACTTTCTGGACTAGCTCCGATGATTTGATAATCCCCAAAATCATAGAAATAAAGGTAATTAGAAGGATTAGTCACGCGGAGATTTCTGTAGAAGTCAAATGGATTTCCAGTAACTTCTGCTGAGAAGCGCTGACTGAGTACACATTGGAACATATCGCCATTACGAATCAAGTCACGAGCTGTTTCCACCATTTCCTCAAACTTCTGAGGAGCGATATGGGGTTTGAAGTCCAGTGGAGATAGATCCAAGTCTTCAAATTCATTTGGAGCAGGAATGCGTAATTCCTCAAGCACTTGGTTCAAGGCTTCTTCCAAGTCTTCTTGGCTACGCTCACTATAAAGAGCATCCTCGATGACATGGATTTTTTCCTTCTTGTGGTCAAAGACCATGTAACTCTCATAGACGAAGAAATGCATGTCTGGAGTTCCAATTGTATCTTCAGGAATTTGACCAATTTCTTCATAAAGCGAAATCATATCGTAGCCAACAAATCCAATGGCTCCCCCACCAAAAGGTAGGTCTGAATGGTGCTGGTTCTTATGAGTCACTTCATAAAGGAAATCCAAGGGATCCCGATCAATCACTTGACCATTTTGATAAAGAACTCCATTTTCAAACTTAATCTCAAAAACTGGATTATAGGCTAAGATAGAAAAACGAGCGGTTTCCTTGTCTCTCGGAATACTCTCTAAAATAACCTTGTGTTGCCCCTTTAGGCGCATATAAGCCAAGATTGGTGATAAGACATCTCCATGAATGATTCGTTCCATTGTAATTTCCCTTTCAGTTCCTTTTTTTAATTTTTTATCTTTTTCTATTTCCCTTAAATAGTGCGTACGGGAGCAACTTTCTTCAAAATTTCATCCCTAATTTTTGAGCCTTAGGTCTCAAAAATTCCGTCCTATAGAAGCATATTTGCTTCTATAGGATACCACTATGGCGGGAAATATCTTTTAAAAGCTCACTTCGTTCGCAAATTTTTTGTAGCAATCTATTTAATAATGAACAATAATCTAAAACTAAACAGCTGAACCTATAATAGACATATAAAAATCCCCACGCAAAATAACTTGCGTGAGGACGAAATTCGCGGTGCCACCTCAATTATAGGATTTCTCCTATCTCTCATTCCTGTCTCAGATATTTCCTGTAACAGGCTGTGCGATAAAGGGCACTCCCTTGAGAATTATGTTTTTTTCTCTTGTTTCAGATGGACCCAACCTTACAGTTTTCTCTGCTTGTTTCCAGCAACCACAAGCTCTCTGTGAGAGAAAAGACTGTAATTTTTCCATCTTTTATTTTTTAGCTTCTAGGTAGTCTGCAATCGCAGCTACGTCCTTGTCTCCACGACCAGAGACATTGATGATGATAATGTCGTCTTTACTTAGTTTCGGTGCACGTTTAACTGCTTCTGCGATAGCATGCGAACTTTCAATCGCTGGGATAATTCCTTCAGTCTTGCTGAGAAGGAGGAGAGCCTGAACAGCTTCTTCATCCGTCGCAGCGACATATTCCACGCGACCTGAATCTTTAAAGTAGGCGTGTTCTGGGCCAACCCCTGGATAGTCCAATCCAGCTGAGATAGAGTAAACTGGAGCTAGCTCTCCATCTTCCTTAAAGACTGCATAAGTCTTCATGCCGTCGACAATTCCGATACTACCTTTTGTCATAGTAGCTGCGTGCTTATCTGTGTCAAGTCCGTGACCAGCAGCTTCAACCCCAACCAATTTGACTTCTTCATCAGACACATACTGAGAAAATGCACCAATAGCATTAGAACCACCACCTACACAGGCAATGACGTAGTCTGGTAAACGACCTTCTTTTTCTAAGATTTGACGACGAGATTCTTCACTGATGACCTTTTGGAACTCATGAACAATGGTTGGATATGGGTGAGGTCCCACAGCAGATCCCAGAACATAAAAGGCTTCAAGGTCATTCATCCATGCTCCAAATGCTGCATCAACAGCATCTTTGAGGGTACGAGTCCCTGTTTCAACTGCATGAACAGTTGCTCCCATCATCTCCATACGGAAAACATTGAGACGTTGACGTTCCACATCCTCTGCCCCCATGTAGACATCACAGGCCATACCAAACTTGGCTGCAGCCGCTGCTGTCGCAACACCGTGCTGACCAGCTCCTGTTTCTGCGATTACTCGTTTTTTGCCCATGCGTTTAGCCAAAAGAATTTGTCCTAAAACGTTGTTGAGCTTGTGAGAACCAAGGTGGTTAAGGTCTTCACGTTTGAGATAAATCTTAGCTCCACCTAGGTGCTCTGTCAAACTTTCTGCAAAATAGAGCGGTGTTTCGCGACCTGAATAGTCCTTCAAATAATGACGAAATTCTGCCAAAAACTCTGGATCATCTTTGTACTTTTCAAATGTCACTTCCAACTCATCCAACAAAGCCTGAATCGGCTCCGGTACGAAACTACCACCAAATTGTCCAAAATAACCTTTAGTTGTCATAAAATTTTCCTCTTTCCATATTAATTCGGCTTTTTGTTTGCTTTTAGTAGTAGGCAAGGAGCTGCAGATAGAACTCAAGTTCATCAAAGCGACTTAACGCCCTAATAAAAGATAAACAAAATGACCGAAAGAAAAAAGCCCACACACAGAATCTACTTCCATGTGAGGGCGTTGGTAACGCGGTGCCACCTCAATTATAAAGGGACTATCCCTTTACATCTCTGCCTTGTCTAACAACAAGTTGCACTGTAAGGTGTGCGCACCGAATTTTCATTGTTTCAAATTCACTTTTAAAATCAGCCCACTTTCACTACTTCCAACCACCTGTTCACAATCACCACAGGCTCCCTGAAGATCAAAAATAGTTACTTTTCTGATTTGTTGAATTTATTTTAATACTTTGTTTTTTCTTTGTCAAGACTTTTTTACAATTTTTTTGATGAAGCTAGTACTTTTTCAGAAACTGTTTTGAAAGTCTCAATGATATAATCCACTTCTTCATCGCTTAGTTTAGTGTGAAGAGGAAGCGTAATTTCATTTTCAAAGAAGGCATAAGCCTTAGGATAGTTCGCCATATCAAAACCAAGATTCTTATAGGCTGTCAAAAGCGGAAGCGGTTTGTAGTGGACATTGCTTGCAATTCCTGCTTTAGCTAATTCTTGGATAATAAGATTGCGTTCTTCTAAACTCGCTCCTTCTACATGGGTGATGTAGAGGTGGCGTGAAGATTCGACAGTTTCAGTCTTGTGTGCCAATGGATGGATACGAGAACCTGCAAAACCACGATCATAGCGGTTCACGATCTCCTTACGACGTTCTAGCAAACTTGGGTAGCGGTCCAATTGTACCAAACCAAGGGAAGCCATAATATCGGTCATATTACACTTGTAGGCTGGTGTGACGATATCGTATTCCCATGAACCCAGTTGCATCTTAGCAAGAGCATCCTTAGTTTGTCCGTGAAGGGAAAGAATTTGGAACTCCTTGTACATTTCTTCGTCGTCAATCGCTGGATTGGCTTTCCAAGTGGCACTTCCACCTTCTGCAGTTGTAAAGTTCTTAACGGCGTGGAATGAGAAGGAAGTAAAGTCAGCGATAGAACCAGCTGGTTGCCCTTTATAAGTAGATCCCAAAGCATGGGCACTATCAGAAACAATCACGATACGGTTAAAGGCTTTTTGCCACTTGCTTGAAGCGGTAAAGAGATCACGTTTCTTCTCCACAACTTGGAACAAACGGTCGTAGTCGCAAACAATCCCTGCAAGCTCTACTGGGATGATCACCTTGGTCTTTTCAGTGATAGCTTGCTCAAGCAGGTCATAGTCCATCTCAAACGTATCTGCTTGGATATCCACCATGACAGGAGTTGCTCCCACGTGAGTGATGACACTACATGAAGCTGTATAGGTCATGGCTGGAACGATGACTTCATCACCAGGTCCCACTTCCAAAACGCGTAAAATCAACTCAAGAGCGGCAGTCGCAGAGTTGAGGCAGACGGTCTTAGGTGTCTGTGTATATTGAGACAAGCGACGCTCTAGTTCTTTTGTCTTAGGACCTGTTGTGATCCAACCAGAACGCAGGGTATCCGCTACTTCAGCAATTTCTGCTTCCGTAATATCGGGTGGTGAAAATGGAATATTGTAATTTGGCATTGATTTGCTCCTTTTATCTGTACTCATTTTCTTATGACTACTTTATTTTAGCACTTCAAACACGGTTTGAAACATGATTTTGATGTCTCCAAGGAAACTAAACTCTCGGAGATAGGCGAGGTTATAGCGCATCTTTTCAGGAAGGACGTGTTCGACATAGGCCTGGTCAACTGACAAACCTTTCTCCGTCATTTGACTGATGATGGTGTCCTCATCCTTGTAGTTGATGCTGGCTGGAGAGGTAATCCCTGCTGGTAAGAGCAAGGTCGCCATCATTTCAGGGCTATACTGCTCTGTGTAACGAGGTACTTCAGGACGCGTCCCTACAAAGGACATCTCACCTTTAAGAACATTGACCAACTGAGGCAGTTCGTCCAAACGGACACGGCGGATGAAATTCCCAACCTTGGTAATGCGGCTATCGTTAGCAGAAGTCACTAGACTCCCTTTTTTATCCGCATCCGTCACCATGGTACGGAACTTCCAAATCTTGAAAGGTCGATTGTACTGGGTCACGCGCTCTTGCTTGTAAATGACTGGCCCCTTACTATCCAACTTGATCCAAATGCTCAAGATGAGAAAGATGGGAGAGGTCAGAACCAGTACAACCAAGGCCAAAACCCAGTCCAAGCAACGCTTGAAAATCAGCGAACCCTTCCTTTTAGAGACAAGCTGGTAGTAAGACTCAACCTCGCTTGATTTCATTTCCACGGGCAAGTCTTCCCATTTCAGCATGCTGTTTCTCCTTTGTTTTTATTATACTATTTGTCAACATTTTTCATTATACCACAAAATGGAAAAGGCGGTGAAAGAAATCTGTAATTTGAAGGATTTCCTTCTGATACTCAATAAAAATCAAAGTACAGCTTTTAGGTTGCAGATAAAGCTGACCTGGCTTGAATAGATTTTCAAAGAGTATTAAGACATGGCACCTGCCTGCAAGCTATACATTTTGTGATAGGTTCCTCCCAGAGCCAAGAGTTCCTCATGGGTTCCACTCTCGATAATGCGCCCCTTGTCCAAAACATAGATACAGTTGGCGTCTTGGATGGTCGAAAGGCGGTGAGCGATGGCAATGGTTGTCCGCCCCTGTCTCATCTTAGCCAGAGAAGCTTGAACCAGACTTTCTGTTTCAGAGTCAATATTGGCTGTCGCTTCATCCAAAATCAGGATTTTAGGCTGACTGGCGACTGTTCTAGCAAAAGCAAGAAGCTGACGCTGTCCAGTTGAAAAACTCGAACCACGCTCGGAAACAGGTGCATCATATCCCTGAGGAAGTTCCTGAATAAAGGAATCTGCATCCACAAAGGTAGCCGCAGCCTGAACCTGATCATCACTGATATCTTGGTACATGGCGATATTGGACTTGATGCTTCCATGATAGAGGAAGGGATCCTGCAAGACCAGACCGATGTTTTTTCTCAACTCTTCTTGACTGTAATTCCTGATATCCACACCATCCAAGAGAACTCTCCCTGATTGAAATTCATAAAAGCGCATGAGGACATTGATAATAGACGATTTCCCTGAACCTGTATGGCCTACAAAGGCAATGGTTTCACCCTTGTTAACTGAAAAGGAAATGTCATCCAGAATCGGATGTTTTCCATTATAAGAGAAACATACATGTTCAAAACGGATATTGCCTTCTTGGATTTTAGCTTGCCCATCATTTTGAAGGGGCTCATAGGTCTTCTCGTCAATCAAGGCAAAGACACGGCCTGCAGAAATCATAGACGTTTGCAGGGTTGAAAAGTTTTGCGTCACCTCAATCAGGGGATCAAAGAGACGATTGATGTACTGGATAAAGGCATACATGGTTCCTGCCGTTATTCCCAGATAAAGTCCACGATAGCCAAAATAGGCCATTAAAACTGCATAGCCTAGGAGTTTCAACAAACTCATGGCAGGACGCAAAAAGAGGGCATCCAAGGCTACAGAACGGTTGGCATAGACCAAGTGTTCTTGGTTGATTTCATCAAACTCTGACTGTAGGCGCTTCTCTTGATTAAAGGCCTGGATTATTCTGATTCCTTCAATATTCTCTGCCAGCTTGCTATTGATATCTGACAAGAGACTTCTGGTTTTCTCAATGATTTTCACTGATTTTTTCCGATAGAGATTGACCAAAAGGAAAATCAAGGGGAGAAAGAGCAAGACTAATGCAGTCAAACGAAAATCCAACACCAACATGGTATAAAGAGTTGTCAGAAAGATGAAAACTGCTGAGATAAAGCTGGACAAAATTCCCGAAAACATATCACTGATGGTCTCGGTGTCATTTGTCAAACGAGAGACGATAGAGCCTGCTGGCGTCTTGTCAAAATAAGACATGCCCAGCTTTTCCATATTGGCAAAGGCATCGCGACGAATATCCCTAACAATACTGTAAGACACGCGCGCAAAGAGAAGATTGCCGACATACTGGACCAGAGTTTGTAGGATATAAAGGCCATAGTAGGCCAGCAAAACGGTCACAGCGAGTTGATTGAGATTGCTGAGATACTGGTCGATAAAGTGGGAAGCCACAAGGGGAATGACACTTTTGATGACCGTCGTCGCTAGGAGAAAACTGAGTGCCAAAAAGGTAAGGAGTCCATAAGGCTTGAGATAAGACATCAAGCGCTTCAATACAGCCCATTGTTCTTTCTTATTCTGCATCTTCTTCTCCTTTCATTTCCAGCTGCTGAGACTGGTAGGTTTGGGCATACCAGCCATCCAAAGCTAGCAAGTCTTCGTGCCTGCCTCGTTCGATAATTTGACCATTTTGCAGGACTAAAATCAGATCTGCATGGACAACTGCACTCAGGCGATGAGCCGTGATAATGGTTGTTTTGTTCTTTCGCGTCTCCTTGAGTTTGTCGATAATCGCATACTCCGTCTTGGCATCCACAGCCGACAAAGAATCATCCAAAATCAAGATATCAGGATCTAAAATCATAGCCCGACTCATGGCCAGACGCTGCTTTTGACCTCCAGAAAGACTGACTCCCTTTTCACCAATCAACGTATCAAATCCCTGAGGCATGTCTACAATGTCTTGATAAACTTGAGCTAGCTTAGTCGCTTCCTCGACCGCTGAAAGGGGCAAGTTAGGATTGCCAAAGCGTATATTGTCTAAGATTGAATTCGCAAAGAGGAACTGGTCCTGAGGAACGTAGCCCATGAGACTACGAAGGTCTGTCAGACGATAATCTCTAATATCATGACCATTTAGATAAATGGCTCCCTTGTCCACATCGTATTCACGCAAGAGGAGTTTGATCAAAGATGTTTTCCCAGAGCCTGTCTGACCGACCAAGCCCAGTGTTTGCCCTTTTTCCAAGCTAAAGTGAATATCCGTCAGTGTTTCCTCATTTTCAAAGGCAAAGCTATCAATATCATACTGCAAGCGCCCGTTTACAATGCCATCTAAAGGAAACTCAGGATCTTGTACAGGTGATTCCTGAGACAAGAGTTCCTCAATCCGCTGGTAGGAAACCTTGCCTCGCTGAGTGATATTAAAGAGGAAACCAATGGCCATAAGAGGCCAGACCAGCATATCCAAGTAGCTGATAAAGGTGACCAGATTCCCAACCGTAATCTGTCCCTCCTGAACCATCAAGGAACCGACCAAAAGGGTTAAAACATAGGATGAACCAACAAACAAGAGAACCATAGGGTCAAAGAGACTATCGTATTTCATGGTTTGGAGGTTCTTTTGGAAGGTCAATTCATTTACTGCCTGAAAGGACTTCAACTCGTCCGCCTGATAACCGAAAGATTTGGTCACTTTGATACCCGATACAGACTCCTGCACCTTGTTATTGAGTTCGGAAAATGCCGCCTGTGACTCGCCAAAGGCCTTGTGGGTCTTTCTCCCTAGACGACTGGTCGCATAGGCCATGAAAGGCAAGGGAAGAATGGCAACCAGAGTCATCTGCCAAGAAATGCTAAAAAGCATGGTCAGCAAAGTCACCAGCGCCGTGATGGAAGCATCCACTGCTGACATGACTCCTCCACCTGCGAGACGAGTTAGGGCATTGATATCATTGGTGGCGTGTGCCATCAGGTCTCCCGTTCGATAGGTCTGATAAAAGGCTGGCGACATTTTTGTGAAATGCTCAAACAATCGAGAGCGCATAATCTGCCCCAGACGGTAGGAAGTTCCAAGGATATACATGCGCCAAACATATCGCAGATAGTACATCCCAAAGGCTGCCAGCAGCAGATAAAATAGATTAAGAAGGAGGTCCTGATGGGTTAATTGCCCCGATGTAATGGCATCAATCACCCGCCCCATAACCATGGGAGGAATGAGATTGAGGACGGAAACCAAGACCAAGGCCATAATCCCGACTAGATAACGGCGTTTTTCTAACCTGAAAAACCACCAAAGTTTTTGAATAATGGACATAAAATCCCTTTCTGATTGCAAATGGAAACCTGAGGCCAAGACTCAATGAAAATCAAAGAGCAAACTAGGAAACTAGCCGCAGGCTGCTCAAAGCACTGCTTTGAGGTTGTAGATAGAACTGACGAAGTCAGTAACCTACATACGGCAAGGCGACGTTGACGCAGTTTGAATTTGATTTTTGAAGAGTACAAGACCCCAGGTTTTTCTTATTCATAAGTTACGACTGAGACGGCACCCTTGTCATACTCAGCGATAAAGATATTGGCCACATTGTCATGCCCTTGTTTGCTGAGATTATCAAGCAACCACTCTTCGCTACGGTCAATATATTCCAAAACATCGACTTGGATCACACCGTCAGTCACAACTGGATACTTAGGATTTTCATCTCCCATTTGGACCACGATGAGTTGGCCATTTTGCTCATGCACAGCTCGTTTGACCTGTTTCATCTGGAAAATTCCTTGGCTACGAAGTTTGAGAGCAACTTCTGCTGCAGACAAACCAACTGAACGACAGGCTTCTGGGTCAATCTGCCCATTTTTGATAAGGAGAGTTGGTTTTCCATCAATCAAGCGTTTGACAAAACGAACATTGTTATTGAGCCACTTGAGGGTCAAGACCAAAATCGTCCACATCATCAAAATCACTGCGTACTGCAGAATGCTGATTGAACTATTGTAAATCACCCCACCGATGATACCACCAAGAACATAGTTCTGAATTTGGTCTGTAGCAGAGTTAGGTGCTAGATTCCCCTTTCCTGTCACATTAATAACAAAAACAAGAGAGAAAAGACCCAAGGCCAGTTTGATTAAAATTTCCATATAATTGAGTGTCATTTGTTTACCTCCACCAATTCAATAGCGTCTGTTTGATGCAATTCTAATTTCTCTAAAAGATACTTGTCTGGTTGGCTCCCGTTCATGGCACGATAGAAATTTGAACCTACCTTGATAAGTGCTCCATCAGTGGCTGCAGAAGTATTGACATAAACTTCTGATTTATCCACTCCCAAGTCTTTGGAAACAACCTCTATAAAATGAAGTGAAGTTTGAAATTGATTGTTAGAGGCTTGATTGGTCTGGTATTTTGAAATTGTTACCAAAAGCATGGCTACCAAGGTCAAGGCCAAAATCATGACCAATTCCCGAAACTTAGTCCCCTTTTTATCTCGATAGGCCTTAAAGGCAAAAAATCCTGTGATAGCTAGGAGCACAATCCCAAAGCCAATCATGATGCCATTTTGCTGACTGATTTGGCTAAGTACATAGTCATATGAGTAAAATTTCATTTATTTTCACTCCCTTTCATAAAATCATTCTTCATTATAAACGAAAGAGAGTGATTTTTCAAGCCATACGTTGGGGAAATAGACCTTTTTTTGGTATAATAAAATCTATAATCTGAATGAAAAAGGTAACTTTATGAAACTCATCTCATGGAATATTGATTCCCTCAATGCTGCCCTAACTAGTGACTCAGCTCGTGCCAAATTGTCCCAAGAAGTACTACAAACCTTGGTCGCTGAAAATGCTGATATCATCGCTATCCAAGAAACCAAGCTTTCTGCCAAGGGGCCTACAAAGAAACACTTGGAAATTTTAGAAGAACTCTTCCCAGACTACGTAAACACGTGGCGCTCTTCCCAAGAACCTGCCCGCAAAGGCTATGCTGGTACTATGTTCCTCTATAAGAAAGAACTCACACCCACTGTCACTTTCCCAGAAATCGGTGCCCCTTCTACCATGGACTTGGAAGGCCGCATCATCACCTTGGAATTTGATAAATTTTTCGTTACCCAAGTTTACACACCAAACGCTGGTGATGGCCTCAAACGCTTGGAAGAACGCCAAGTCTGGGATGTCAAATATGCAGAGTACTTGGCTGAACTAGACAAAGAAAAACCAGTTCTTGCGACCGGTGACTACAACGTAGCCCACAATGAAATCGACCTTGCAAATCCTGCTAGCAACCGCCGTTCACCAGGATTTACCGACGAAGAACGTGCTGGATTTACCAACCTCTTGGCAACTGGATTTACAGACACCTTCCGTCATGTTCACGGCGATGTGCCTGAACGTTACACTTGGTGGGCACAGCGCAGCAAGACTTCTAAAATCAATAATACAGGCTGGAGAATCGACTACTGGCTCACAAGTAACCGCATCGCTGACAAGGTGACCAAGTCTGACATGATTGACTCAGGAGCTCGTCAAGACCACACACCCATTGTCTTGGAGATTGAACTCTAAGGAGAAAACGAATGGACTATCAAGCTGTCATTCCTGAATTTGTAGTATCTGACATCGAACAGTCGCGCCACTTCTACTGCGACTTGTTGGGATTCTCTGTCGAATACGAGCGCCCCGAGGAGAAATTTCTCTTCCTCTCTCTTGAAGACTGCCAACTTATGCTAGAAGAAGGCAGCGCAGAAGAATTAGCTCAGCTGACCTATCCTTTCGGGCGAGGTGTCAATATTTCCTTTGGCATTGCAGATGTTCCTCAGCTCCACCAACAACTGCTGGAAGCTGACTATCCTATTTATCGTCCGCTGACCAAAAGAGAATTTCGAGTGGGAGATAGCTTTATTTACCCTCATGAATTTGCAGTTTTGGATCCAGATGGCTATTTTTTAAGATTTAGCGAATAGAAAAAATCTTTCAAATCAGAAAAAGGCATATTGTCAAGTCTTGAAAAATCTTGATAATATGCCTTTTATGATGGAAAAACCTTCTAAATGTTAGCCAATAAGTTAATTTCTGCCCATTTTTATTATATTTGTTCGTTTTTTATCCCAAAACACTAACAAAGTATTTGATTTCTAAAGTTATTTGGTGTAAAATAAAAACATTGGCTCAAGCCTATTTAAAATTGAATATCGTTTTACTTGTTTATGTCGTGAATTGGCGCGACGTTTCTACAAGGTGCCGGAACACCTAACAATAAGTAAGTCAGCAGTGAGGTATGGTCGTTTTTCCCATGCCTATTTTGGGGACTTACTTAGAGATTAAGTAGGTCTTTTTTCTATCAGTTTTTACTTGATAGGAATCTGGAACAAGCAAATGGATTGGCTTTTAGACTTTAGGAGGTCTTATGAAATTATTAGAAGAGCGCATCCTCAAGGATGGGCATATCTTGGGTGATAACATCCTCAAGGTGGATTCCTTTTTAACCCACCAAGTTGACTTTAGCTTGATGCGAGAGATTGGTAAGGTTTTTGCGGAAAAATTTGCTTCTGCTGGTATTACCAAAGTCGTAACCATTGAAGCGTCAGGTATTGCCCCAGCCATTTTTACAGCTGAAGCCTTGAATGTACCGATGATTTTCGCCAAAAAAGCTAAAAACATCACCATGAATGAAGGCATCTTGACCGCCGAAGTTTACTCCTTTACCAAGCAGGTGACTAGCACCGTTTCCATCGCTGGAAAATTCCTCTCACCAGAGGACAAGGTCTTGATTATTGACGATTTCCTTGCTAATGGTCAAGCTGCTAAAGGCTTGATTCAAATCATCGAACAGGCTGGAGCCACAGTCGAAGCTATCGGTATTGTGATTGAAAAATCCTTCCAAGATGGCCGTGATTTGCTTGAAAAAGCAGGCTATCCTGTCCTATCACTCGCTCGTTTGGATCGTTTTGAAAATGGTCAGGTCGTATTTAAGGAGGCAGATCTCTAATGCAAACTCAAGAAAAACACTCGCAAGCAGCCATTCTTGGCTTGCAGCACTTACTAGCCATGTACTCAGGATCTATCCTGGTTCCCATCATGATTGCGACAGCCCTTGGCTATTCAGCTGAGCAGTTGACCTACCTGATTTCTACAGATATCTTCATGTGTGGAGTGGCAACCTTCCTCCAACTCCAACTCAACAAATACTTTGGGATTGGACTACCAGTCGTTCTCGGAGTTGCCTTCCAATCAGTCGCTCCCTTGATTATGATTGGTCAAAGCCATGGTAGTGGTGCTATGTTTGGTGCCCTTATCGCATCAGGGATTTACGTGGTTCTTGTTTCAGGCATTTTCTCAAAAGTGGCCAATCTTTTCCCTTCTATCGTAACAGGATCTGTTATTACTACGATTGGTTTAACCTTGATTCCTGTCGCTATTGGAAATATGGGAAATAACGTTCCAGAGCCAACTGGTCAAAGTCTCTTGCTTGCAGCTATCACTGTTTTGATTATCCTCTTGATCAACATCTTTACCAAAGGATTTATCAAGTCTATCTCTATTTTGATTGGTCTAGTTGTTGGAACTGCCATTGCTGCTAGCATGGGCTTAGTTGACTTCTCTCCTGTTTCAGCAGCACCACTTGTCCATGTCCCAACTCCCCTCTACTTTGGGATGCCAACCTTTGAAATCTCCTCTATTGTCATGATGTGTATCATCGCAACGGTGTCTATGGTTGAGTCGACTGGTGTTTACCTAGCCTTGTCTGATATCACGAAAGACCCAATCGACAGCACGCGCCTGCGTAACGGTTACCGTGCAGAAGGTTTAGCTGTACTTCTCGGAGGAATCTTTAACACCTTCCCTTACACAGGATTTTCACAAAACGTTGGTCTGGTTAAATTGTCAGGCATCAAGAAACGTCTACCAATCTACTATGCAGCTGGTTTCCTGGTTCTCCTTGGACTTCTTCCTAAGTTTGGCGCCCTTGCCCAAATCATTCCAAGCCCTGTCCTCGGTGGTGCCATGCTGGTGATGTTTGGTTTTGTATCGATTCAAGGAATGCAAATCCTCGCGCGTGTTGACTTTGCTAACAATGAACATAACTTCCTTATCGCAGCAGTCTCAATCGCTGCAGGTGTCGGTCTAAATAACAGTAATCTCTTCATCAGCATGCCGACAGCCTTCCAAATGTTCTTCTCAAACGGAATCGTCGTAGCCAGTCTACTCGCCATTGTCCTCAATGCAGTATTAAATCATAAAAAGAAATAAGAAAAAGAGGTGTGAGCCTCTTTTTTGTTTATCTATATCCTTACCTGTCTTTCTTCTGACCTCTGGCCTGTGACAAACATGGTAAAGGTTGCTTTACAGACATTTCTGCCCTCTTGATTGGTGATATCCACATCCACCACACAGGTTGTGCGACCTTGATGGACGCATTCTCCTTTAATGGTCAACACGTCGTCAAGTTTTCCTGCCTTGAGGTAGTTGATAGAGGATTGAAGTGTCACCCCATCAAGTCCCAGCGAGATAACCACCAAACCACTAATCTGGTCACAAAGGGTGAAGAGATAGCCACCATGGGCATTGCCATAGTAGTTTAGCGACGAGTCCACTACTTTGGTCGTCACCACAACGTGACCGTCTCTCATTTTTTCAATTTCGTAATTTTCAAAGGCAGATATAGCGTCAAAATGAAAATCTTTCATCGTTTCCTCCTGATATTTCAAACGACACTATGATACTACTTTTTATAGGACTGTGCAAGGAGAAAGCTCCTAGTCTGGCAAAATTCCGACCTGCTCCACAAAGCGCATAAAGGCTGCCTGTCCTTGTTCTGTCTGCTTATAGACTCCTGCATCCTCAAGTACACGCGCAAAGATAGTACCCACAGAGTCCTTGACGATTTCAAGGGCTTTTTCTTTATCTGCTAGGTCCGGATGTTGGGCTTTGAGCTGGTCTGCCCATTCCTGATGATAAGAGGCAACTGTATCCCCTTCTCCCACGAGATAGCTAGCGACTTGCTCCACTTCTTCTTTCAGGCGTGGTGGCAAAATAGCCAAGCCCATGACCTCAATCAAGCCGATATTTTCCTTCTTGATATGTTGGACATTCTTGTGGGGATGATAAATTCCATCAGGATGCTCTGGCGATGTCTGATTGTCCCGCAAGACCAAGTCCAACTCAAACTGTCCATCGCGTTTACGAGCAATCGGTGTGATAGTATGATGTGGTGTCCCGTCTGTTTCTGACAAGATCTGCACTGCAGAATCTGAATACTGACGCCATTCCAGCAAAATCTTATCAGCCAAGTTGATCAAATCTTCTTTGGAAGCCGAAGTCAAACGTAGCACTGACATAGGCCACTTGACAATTCCAGCCTTGACCTGCTCAAAACCAGCAAATCGGAAGGTCTTTTGCAAGGGAGCCAATTCCATAGGAAAGACATGACGGCCTCCCTGATAGTGATCATGAGTTAGAATAGAGCCTCCCACAATCGGCAAGTCGGCATTAGAGCCAGCAAAATATCCTGGAAACTGCTCTACGATAGCCAACAAACGCTCAAAACTCTGACGACTAATGACCATGGGACGATGCTGGCCATCTAAAAAGATACAGTGCTCATTAAAGTAAGCATAGGGCGAATACTGGAATCCCCACTCCTGACCAGCCATTTCAAAACGTATAATACGGTGGTTGCTGCGAGCTGGGTGGTTAACTCGACCAAGGTAGCCCTCATTCTCTAGACAAAGCTGACACTGAGGATAATTACTAGCTTGCACCAACTTGGCTGCCGCAATCTCTTTCGGATCCTTCTCAGGCTTAGAGAGGTTGATGGTAATTTCAAGCTCTCCGTAATCAGATTGAACACGATAAGCGATATTTTTAGCAATAGCCTTGAGTTTGATGTAGTCATTCTTCTGACTGAGTTGGTAGAAATTCGCTATCGCTTGCTCAGGAGATTGGGCATAGGTTGCCCAGAAGTCACGATTGACCTGACTTGGACAAGGAGTTACCAAGTTCATCAGTTCAGCACCGAGAATCTCACGCGCAGTCTGACTATCCTCAATCGTCTCTAATCGAACGGCTTCCTCAACCAACTGGTCTTTGAGGTCAATCAATTTATCTAGACCAGTCTCAACTTCCAAAACACCATCTCCCACTCGTGCCAAGACACGATTGGTCAGGTAGATTCGATCCATTTCCTCAAATGAACTTTCAGCAATAACGTGTGTTACAAATTTATCTACTAAGGTCACTATAGAGCCTCCTTTTAACTAGTCAAGGACGCGAGTGCCACCTGCAACTTCAGCGATATAGAAGCTTGGAGCGTAGCCAACTACTTCCTCGTAGTGTTTGCCAACAGCTTCCTTAAAGGCATCAACAGTGTCTTTTTGCACCAAGGCAATGGCACATCCGCCAAAACCTGCCCCTGTCATCCGAGCACCGAGAACTCCTTCTTGATCCCAAGCTGTGTGAACAAGAGTATCCAATTCCAAACCAGTTACTTCATAGTCATGCTCTAGGGAAACGTGTGACGCATTCATCAAACGACCAAATGTTTCCAAATCTCCTGCTTGAAGGGCTACTTGGGCTTTGAGAGTACGTTGGTTTTCAAGCACAGCATGGCGAGCACGTTTCAAACGATTTTCATCTTTAATCAGATAACTGTATTGGTCAAAGGCCCACTCGTCCAATTCACCCAAGGTCTGAATATCTAAGGCAACTTGCAATTCTTCCACCGCTTTTTCACACTCAGCACGACGTTCATTGTATTTAGAGTCCGCCAATTCACGGCGTTTATTGGTGTTCATAATAACAACGACATTGTCCTTCAAATCAAGTGGTACCAAGTCATACTCTAAAGTGTTAGTATCTAAGTAAATAGCACGTTGGTCCGCTCCCATTCCGATAGCAAACTGGTCCATGATACCAGAATTGACTCCGATAAAGTTATTTTCTGTTTGTTTGCCGATTTTAACCAAATCGAGACGCTCTAATTTTAAATCAAAGAGATGCTCTGCCACGACTCCTGTCAAAAGTTCCAAGGATGCTGAAGAAGACAAGCCAGCACCATTTGGAATATTCCCATAAACATAAAAATCAAAACCTTTGTCAATCACGTGCCCAGCTTCTTGCAAGAAATGAAGAACTCCTTTTGGATAATTGGTCCAGTTGTGCTCTTTTTCAAACTTGAGATCCGCTAAAGGCACTTCGATAATGCCCTTTTCCTCAAAGTTAGCTGAGTAGAAACGTAAAATTTGGTCGTCACGCTTACGAGCTGCACCGTAAGTTCCCAAGGAAATAGCAGCAGGAAAAACGTGCCCACCGTTGTAGTCTGTGTGCTCACCAATCAAATTGATACGACCTGGTGAAAAGAATGTTTGGTCTGCTTCTTGACCAAAAACAGCAAAAAAATCTTTGCGAAGAGTTTCAGCAGTAAGATGTTGTGTCATATGAATTCTCCTTTTACTGTCCGTTAAGTCACCTTAACGTGTAATCGTTTTCTTCTATTGTATCCAAGGGATTTCCCAAGGTCAATCCTTTTTACTAAAATTTTACTAAACTGTCAGTAAAAAAGCAGAAAAATATGATATACTAACCTTAAAGAAGGAGGATTTATGGCTACCTTAAAAGACATTGCACAGCTAGCCTCTGTCTCTATCGCGACCGTATCCCGTGTCCTCAACCGCGACCAGAGCCTATCTGTTACAGAAGAAACGAGACACCGTATTTTAACCGTTGCTGAAGAGCTGGGCTACACTAAGCATCTCAAGACAGGCGAGTCCCACAAGCCCAAGCAAAAGATTGCCATTATCCAATGGGTCAGCGAACAAGGGGAGCTGGACGACCTCTACTACTACCAGATTCGCCTAGGCATAGAAAAAAGAGCCCAAGAGTTGGACTACGATATCTTGCGCTATTTTAATGACCATCCTTTTACCCTAAGCGAGGAAGTAATTGGGATTCTCTGCATCGGAAAATTTAGCCGAGCTCAGATTTCTGCCTTTGAAGAATACCAAAAGCCTCTTGTATTTCTAGACAGCGATACACTTTCCCTGGGACATACCTGCATTATCACAGACTTTTACACTGCCATGAAACAGGTTGTCGATTATTTTCTCAGCCAAGGGATGGACCGCATCGGGATTCTAACAGGCCTTGAAGAAACAACCGACCAAGAAGAAATCATTGAGGATAAGCGACTGGAAAATTTTAGAAACTACAGTCAAGCAAAGGGAATCTATCATGATGAACTGGTCTTTCAAGGAAGCTTTACTGCCCAGTCTGGCTATGACTTGATGAAGGAGGCTATTCAGAGTTTGGGAGACCAACTGCCACCAGCATTTTTTGCAGCTAGCGATAGTTTAGCTATCGGTGCCCTCCGTGCCCTCCAAGAAGCTGGAATCAACCTGCCAGACCGCGTCAGTCTTATTTCCTTTAACGACACCAGCCTGACCAAGCAAGTCTATCCTCCCCTCTCCAGCATCACCGTCTATACCGAAGAAATGGGCAGAGCAGGCATGGATATTCTTAATAAAGAAGTACTCCACGGTCGCAAAATCCCTAGCCTGACCATGCTGGGAACCAGACTGACTCTGAGAGAGAGTACTCTGCCATAACTCCACAAATTAAAAATGACAAAAAATCCTAATAGAGAGTCTCAAATCTCCATTAGGATTTTCTTTTTTAGGCCATCACAATCATAGACTTAATGGTCTTACGTTCATCCATATCTTTATAAGCTTGATCAATATCTTCTAATTTATAGCTTGAAGTAAAGACACGGCCTGGATTGATATCACCATCAAGGACGGCTTTTAGTAAAAATTGCTTATCATATGTTGTCGCAGAAGCTGCCCCACCTGCTACAGAGATATTTTGCATAAATGTCGAACCAAGAGCACGATTATTATAGTGTGGGACTCCTACAAATCCCATACGCCCTCCATTATGAAGGACACCTAGCGCCTGTTCTACAGCAGCCTCCGTACCAACACATTCAAGTGCTGCGTCCGCTCCGCCACTGAGAATTTCACGCACCTTGGCAATACCTTCTTGACCTCGCTCAGCTACAAAAGCTGTCGCACCCGACTCCAGAGCCATCTTTTGACGATCTTCATGACGACTCATGAGGATAATTTGCGACGCACCACGCATCTTCGCCGCGATGACAGCACATTGACCTACAGCACCATCACCAATGACCACAACCTTATCCCCTTTTTGAACATTAGCAACACGCGCCGCATGATAGCCTGTCGGCATAACATCTGCAAGAGTCAAGAGGGACTTTAGCATACCTTCTGTGTAGTCAGAAGGTTGTCCAGGGATTTTAACCAGCGCCCAGTTTGCATAGTGAAAACGAATATATTCCGCCTGAAAATCGCCTCCCAAGTTATTACCAATATGATTATCGCAAGAACCGTCAAAGCCAGCAAGACAGGCATCACATTCACCACATCCATGAGTAAAAGGGACAATGACAAAATCACCTGGTTTCACCGTCGTAATGGATTCCCCAGTTTCTTCGACAATCCCAATCGCTTCGTGTCCACTATTTTTGTGTCCAGCTTTCGTTTCTGGATTACGGTACCTCCATAGATCCGATCCGCAAACGCACGCACGAACTACACGAATAATCGCATCATCTGCGTCTATAATTTGCGGACGTTCAATTGTAGCAAGACCAACCTGACCTGCCTTTGTATATACTGCTGATTTCATTTAAATTTTTCCTTCCTTGTAAAGTTTAATTTTGAGATTTAAGCGATTTAAAGCCACCTGTAACTGAGACAAGCGCTCCTCTAATTTTTTCTTTTCCTCTTCTAAAATACCAAGCCTTTTCTCTCGCGTTTCATCCCCCTTTTGGTAGAGAGACATATAGTCAACTAAACTATCTACAGAGACACCTGCCGAACGAAAACACTTAATAAATTCCAGAGCTTCAATATCATGATCTTGAAAATCACGAATTCCAGTTGCAGTTCGAGTAATCGGTGGCACAAGACCAACCCGTTCATAGTACCGAATCGTATCCGCTGAAATTCCCAACAAGTCACTAGCAGATTTAATATTCATACACTAACCTCCTCTCATTCACTGAATTTAAGCTATTCTAACTCACTTATCTTATTATATAATTTTGAGTTGACTCCAAGTCAAGCATTTTGCGTCTAATCGAAAAATTTTTTATCATTATCAGTTCTCTTATTAGCATACCTTTTCATCAATCAAAGAAAGAGGTTGGGGAAAGCGTCTTTCAAATATGATACCAAAGAAACTGGAAAAAAAGTCTTTAAAAGCAAAAAGCGCATAGTATCAGACATTGAAAACCCTTGATACTATACGTTTTTTTGTATGAAGATTTACTTCATTTTCTCTTGAAATTGAGTTTTGTCTCAGCCGCTTTTTCTAGTGTTGATGCCCATGGGATTGCCCTAAGGCTGTTACCTTTCGCTTATGTTGCGCATGATTGCTTTGACTGGTGTCCACTTCGATAGTAATATTCTGCACACCTCTTTCTTCTAAGAGCTGACGTACTTGATTCTTTGTTTCCGTCATCTCCTCCCAATCCTCTAAACAGATATGGATAATAGCATTATTTTCTAGACCATCCATGGACCAAATGCTAAGTTGATTGACACTTTTGACATTGGTCAGAGCCTCCAAATCCTTCTCCAAATCACCTGTCTCTAGTCCTTCTGGCACAGCATCCAGGAAAATCTTGAGTGCGCTCCAAAATCGAGGAATAGCTTTTGTTAGAATGAAGATGGAAATGACAAGCGATAAGAGCGGATCAAGGATATACCAATCTGTAAATCGGAGGATAATCGCCATTAGAATGACAGCCAACCAACCTAGAGTATCTTCCAAAAAGTGCAGGCTCAGAATTGACTCGTTCTTTGTCTTTCCCTTACGAACTACTAGACTAGCTAGCACATTGATACTGACTGCAATGATTCCTAGCCAGAGGACGCCTTCGTCATTAACGGGCTGTGGATTCAAAAGTTTAGTTATATTTTCCAAGATCACTAGAATGGATCCTGTGATAAGAATCACAGCAGTCACTAGGGCCCCTAAAAGACTAAATCGCTTGTAACCCAAGGTGTATTGCCTATCTTCTTCTCTATTTGAGATTGTTTCTAAAAAGGCCGATATGCCGATTGCTATAGCATCTCCCAAGTCATGGATAGAATCAGCAAGAACAGCACTTGAACCGAAGATTCCTCCTGCGATAAACTCAACAATAGCATAGCTTAAATTTAAGAAAAAAGCTACCCAAACAGTATATTTTGCCTTCATCTTTCTCATTCCTTTGTTATAATAGATTTATGAATACCTTGTTCATTATCATTATCCACTAAAACTCAAAGAAAGGATAGAAGCAAAACGTCAGCTTTATTCATTTCTGAACAATTTGCCTCAAGTGTCCATATGACTACCATTGACCGCCGTATCAGCAAAACAAAAAAAGCCATCTATCAAGCTTTTCTACAACTTTTAAACGATAAGGGTTACGAAGCCACTACAGTTCAGGATATCATTGATCTCGCAGATGTGGGACGATCCACCTTTTACTGTCACTATGAGAGTAAGGAACTACTTCTGGACGCGCTTTGCCGCCACCTCTTCCATCATCTCTTTGAAAGAGAGCAACCCATTTCAACTGAGGACTACCTCGCCCACCTCTTTCTCCATTTTCAGAAAAACCAAGACCATATCACCAGTTTACTATTCTCCAAGAATGACTACTTCCTCCGTCAACTCCGGAGAGAGCTGGAGCACCACGTCTATCCCATGCTAACTGATGAGTTTAAAGAAGCACACCCAAGTCTGCCTGCTTCTTACCTCCAACACTTAGTCGTGTCCAACTTTATCGAGACATTGACCTGGTGGCTCAAAAAAGGACAAGACTTTACAGACCAAGAAGTTGTGCAGTTTTATCTAGACCTTCTCATTCCTAAAAATTGAATACAGATTAAAGCTCGGTTGCCTTATTTCTAGGCTACTGAGTTTTTTATCTTTTCAACAACAAAAGAGAACACGCCGATCCTCTTTTTCATAATATACAATCCTTGATTATCAACTATATCTGTTTTAACCGAAAACTCAAAACAGCACTTTTAAACATCTCTTCTTAGTTAGGTAACTTAGCAGCCTTGCTCCACTGGTACCAACCAACTAGACTGTTAATGAGATAAATCAAGTATTTCCCTTGAATTTGCAGGCTTTCTCCCCACCAGAGATAGATTGAAAAGACATTAATAGCTGCCCAGAATATCCACTGTTCACGGTAAACAGCTGTCATGAGGATTTGCCCTACCCCATTGGTCGCATCTGTGATTGAATCACGATAGGGACGATTAGTACCAATAGACTGATAAATGAAGCCAAAGGCCAACCACCAAAGAACACTAATGGAAAGATACTTGGTCCAGCCCTTACCATCCAGCTTACGCGCAACAAACTCCTGCTTTTCCTTCTTAAACTGTGCCTGATAAATCCAAACTAGAAGACCAATTGGCTGCATTACTGTGAAGTAAAGTGTCGTCAGCACCTCACCATAAAAGCCTTTTTGAAGGGCAAGCACCAGATAAATGATGGAATTAATCAAACCAAATAGGTGGTTACTAGCACGATCTTCAGCTTCTCAAAGAGCAGAAAAAAGGTTAGTAAGGCTTGAGAGATGAATCATTTTAAAGGCAAACAATTCCAACAAGACGTCATCATTGTCGCTGTTGGTTATTACCTACGTTACAATCTGAGCTATCGTGAAGTTCAGGAATTGCTTTATGACCGTGGAATAAATGTTTGTCACACTACGATTTATCGGTGGGTTCAAGAATACAGTAAAATCCTCTATCATCTCTGGAAAAAGAAAAATAAACAGTCCTTCTATTCGTGGAAAATGGATGAAACCTATATCAAAATTAAGGGGCGTTGGCATTATCTCTATCGAGCGATTGATGCGGACGGTTTAACATTGGATATCTGGTTACGAAAGAAACGTCGAGCAGACGATAACAGCTATAAGTTAGAAGATACCGCCTATCAAGAAGATAAAGCACGCAAAGCAGAAACCGAAGATAAGCTAGCTATTGAAGCAATGAAAAGCAAGTACACCACGCTATTGCTAGAAAATATGTTGCTAAGTCCGTTTGAAATGCAAGATACAAAAATCATGGCAGAATTGCAAGTCCATGTTTACCCCCTCTATGACGAACTGAAAGAATTAAGAGGGCTAAATAGTGTTAAAGACCACTTGTCTTATGTTGCCAGCAGACGTGAAGAATATTCTAAGCATAATATCGCACGCTACCTCAAAAAAGTCATTGAACAATATCTACCAACGGTTAAAAGGCAGGACTTAAACCATGAGTGAAGACTTAAAAACGATCAAAGAGCTGGCGGATGAGTTGAGTGTTACAAAACAAAATATTCAATATCACTACCAAAGGTTACCAAAAGAATTACAGCTTAAAAGTTCCAATGGGTCTAATCTAATAAATTCTAAAGCAGAAAAAATAATTTTAGGTAAAGTAGAAAGTAGTAGCAAATCGAATACCAAAGACCAACAAATAAGTAGCAAAGACCAACAAATAGAAAAACTAACTAATTTGTTAGACCAGTAACAACGATTAGCCTTGCAAGATAAAAAGTTGCTAGAAGAATACAAGGCGGAAAATGATAACTTAAAAGCCCTCAAAATGCCCTCACAAGAAACAGAATTCAAACACTTAGACAATCAATATAAAGATGAAGTGAACGCTCTTAAAGAGAAGTTGGAAAATTTGCAGGAACAAATCAAAAATCAAAAAAGGATAGAAGAACAAGAAAAACCAATAAAATGGTGGGGACTATGGCGAAAATAGATGATTCAGTTAAAAAGAAAGTTCCAGAATTGCGATTTAAAGGATTCACGGATGAATGGGAACAGCGTAAGTTGGGAGACGAAGTTCGAATAGTGATGGGACAGTCTCCTAATTCAGAAAATTATACTGATGATCCTAACGGGAGCTAAAAATGCGAAGACCTATGAAGACCGATTTTGTATTAGTCAAACAAAAGATCCAAAAGAAATGGTATATGATTATGACCATGAAACAAAGTAAAATCAAACCGAGTGATCTGAGGAAGCACCCGATGATCATGAAACGTTATTAAACACAAAAGTCACCCATGTGAGTTCTTGCCAGAAGCTGAAGTTAATCCTTCAACCTGGAAAACCCGCAGAGGTGACTTTTTCTATACATCTCGATTTTTCTGGCAATAATCATTAACCGATAAATATGTCTGTGAATCACCCAGCGACTCCGCTATGTCCATAATCCGCGGTGGTAGTAATCCCACTCGCTGGACAAGTTCGTGATTGCTGAATAATTCCCGTGGACTGCCGGCGAAGCCAAACTTCCCGTGTTCCATAACATACACCGACTCAAACTCGGCGGCGACCCAATCCATGTCATGGGTGATGGTCACAACTTGGTGGCCCGAATCAGCCAACTGATGGAAAATTGCGGTCAACTTGCGCCGGCTTTCCCAATCAAGCGACATCATCGGCTCATCAAATAGATAAATCGCCGGATCCACTGCCAAAACAGTGGCAACGCTCAACAGCTTGCGTTCCGACAATGACAGGTCATATGGACTTTCAGCTGTTTTATCATCCAAGCCAACTCTTTTTAGAGCCGCTAAAGCCCGCCTCGTAATCGTGTCGTGGTCATCCATGACCTGCGCGACACTCCACTCCACCTCTCGTTGAACGGTCGGGTTGAAAAGCTGATCGTCAGGATTCTGAAAAGTAATCCCAACCTTCAGTAACTTTTCGACTGGTTTAAGATCATTAAAATTTTCTCCATCAATCTTAATCACACCGGTTTGTGGTGTCAGCAAGCCCGTCAACAATTTGAAGAGCGTTGATTTGCCGGCACCATTTTGGCCGACAATCGCCACCATCGGATCGGTGAAGTGTTTGTCTTCAACATCCAAGCTAAAGGACCGTTCCGGATAAGTGAACGTCAGGTGGCTAAGTTCAATTGTGGACATAACGAACCTCCTTCAGATCAGCGTAATTCACCGGATACCGGCCATCAGCCAAGTGCCAATCCATTTTTTGAGCAAGTTGCTGGATTGTCGGGACTGGAATCTGCCAGTCAGCTGCCAAATGATTAAACACCTCACCCGGCCTGCCCTGGACTACCATTTGACCCTCGTGCAGCACCCACACAACGTCGGCGACTTCGCACAAATCGTCAATTTCACTGGTGACAATGAAGACAGTCGTCTCTTTGACTTGGGCCAGCCATTGGAAAAATTGCCGGCGGCCAAGGGGATCCATCTCACTGGTCGGATCATCCATAATCAAAACAGCCGGATTAGCCACAATCGCCGTGGCAATTGCCAACCGCTGGATCTGACCACCGGAAAGGCTCTCGGGACGCAAATTCAGCTGTTCAATCAGCCCCATTTGCGTGGCAACTTCTTCAACCCGTTTTTGAATCAGTCCTTCAGCCATTCCCTGATTAATCAAGTCAAAGGCGATTTCATCGGCAACCGTGTCTGCCAACCCGCTTAGTTGGCCAGCTGGATTTTGCAGTACAACTCCATTCATGGCATTATAAACTGGCCAATTGTCGGACACTCGCTGGCCAAACATGTGCCAATCGCCCTCAATCTCAGCAGACACAATTTTGGGAATGACCCCTGCCAGCACACGGCACAAAGTCGATTTGCCGGAGTGGCTATTCCCGATAATCCCAACCACCTGGCCAGTATGAACCTCCGCGTTAATCTGACGCAGTTGTGGTTGCTCAGTACCCGGATAACGGGTGGTCAAATTTTCAATTACAATCCGTTTATCTTCGTCCATATCTTCCACCCAATCAATAAAATTGCCAATCCAGTCAGACCAATGTGCAGCGTCCGCGACAGGCGATACACGCGCTGGGAGGTTCTGACAGTCCGGTTGAGATTATCAAAACCTCTCAGTTGGAGAGAAATCGACCGCGTCATCGATTGATCCAAGGTCTTAATCACCAATGGAATTAGAACCGGCAGGACTGACTTTAATTTCTGAATCAACGTTTTTTGCGGATTGGTTCCGCGAACTTTTTGTGCCTGCTGGATTTTCCGCATATTGCGCATCATTTCCGGCAAAATATAACACACCGACATCAGAACGTAGACGGTTTTATAAGACAATCCGGACAGTTCCAAATAGGCCGCGTTTTCTGAAATACTCGTGGTCACCATAAAAAAGCCACTGGTCAAAATAATCACCAATACTCGACAACCCAGAGTGGTGGCGTAAATCAGGCCTTCTTTGTAGAACGACACCCCAAGCACAGAAAACAGCACAGTTTGATTCCGACTGTAAAATAACCCTTGAATGATCAGCATGGTGCAAATCAGAAACAGGCTGAATCCCAGCGCCTTAAAGGTGGTAGAACTCAATTTGGAAAACAACAATAGCAGTGTTGCGACAAGAATTAATCCGGCCTGAAGCAATAAATTCATACTGGCAAAGCTCAACAACGTCATGTCCAAGATGAACAAGAGCTTAGTAATCGGATCGATCACCTGGTACCACTTGAGCTTGACCCTTGGCGCTCCAGAAATCAATGTTTTATCAGTCATCATTTATCATCGCTAAAGAAGTGCACCATCCGCTTCGGCAGCTGACGATAGATGAAGAATGCCAGGTAGGCCACGCAGACTTTATCCAAAATATCCAAGACAAACTCATCGGTAAATGAGGCCAGCCACACTGGTGCAGATTGGCGACCATTACCGCAAATAATGAGTCACCCCAAGCGATACCGGTCTGACCACCCCAAAAGATGACGTTGAGTGGCGTTGAAATGACAGCTGAAACGACGGCAATAATAATAGCAGAAACAAATACTCGTCGCGCTGACGAGAACCACCCATTGGCGTGCAAAACTCCGACAGCAATCCCAATTCCGATGCTGGTAATCGCATACACGGTTGAAATTGGCGATAAGGTCAGCCCATAGATCACGTTGTTGATGAAACCACTAATGGCACCGGCAACCGGCCCAGCCAACATGCTGGTAAGAAAGGTTCCCAAGGACCCCAGCCAAACGGGCAACTTTAACCCCTCCGCCAAGGCTTTGGCAACATAGTTAATCCCCACGGCAGCGGGAATCAAAGTCATGGTGGCAGCACTTAACTTAAATTTCCACATACTGGTACGATGAATCGGTTCTGTTTTCATAATCTTCTCCTTTTGTTTTTAA
This sequence comes from Streptococcus sp. HMSC073F11, assembly GCF_001810785.1. GTDB lineage: Bacteria > Bacillota > Bacilli > Lactobacillales > Streptococcaceae > Streptococcus. The sequence continues at coordinate 13,965 of NZ_KV802690.1, read as the reverse complement.
AGAGCCGTGTCTGGATAGACTTTCGGACGCAACGCTCTATTATATATCTACTGAACTGTCTATACACAAGATTTCCATCCTTAGTCGACATGAGCTGGAAATCTTTATTTGTTAAGTAGTTCACAACACATTATACACCTATTTTGTGAATAGTCAAGTGTATTTACAGTAAAATTTTAGAAAATCCTAAAAATTTCCTCTTATTTTCCATTTAAAAATGAAAATCATTAATTCTGACACCAAAAAAGCCCAGACAACATTGTCTGAGCAGTTTTCTATATGGTCGTTTAACAAAATTGAGTTTGACATTTTCAAACTATTTCTTCAACAAACCTTGTTCTTGCAGAAATTCCTTGGCTACTTGTTCTGCTGACTTGCCTTCAACACCGACTTGGTAGTTGAGCTGGCTCATCTGGCTTTCAGTAATTTTACCAGCCAATTTATTGAGAACTTTCTCCAACTCAGGATGTTTCTTGAGAAGAGCTTCTTTCATGAGTGGTGCCCCTTGATAAGGTGGGAAGAGTTGCTTGTCATCTTCCAAGACCTGTAAATCATAACGCGCTAACTCTGCATCTGTCGAATAGGCATCCGTGATTTGAATATCGCCTGACTGAATTGCCTGATAGCGAAGGGCTGGCTCCATGGTCGCTACATTGAGGTTAAGACCATACATTGATTGCAAGCCCTTATTTCCATCTTCACGGTCATTAAATTCGAGAGTAAAGCCTGCCTTCAACTGTCCTTCCACTTTTTTCAAGTCTGAAATGGTCTTCAAGCCATATTCTTGAGCAATCTTCTTCGGAACAGCTACAGCATAGGTATTTTGATAAGACATAGGTTTGAGATAGGATAGATGATCCTGTTTGGCAATACCATCACGCGCCACCTGATAAACCTGCTCTGGCTCATGACTCACTTTAGGTGATGGTTGCAGCAAACTTTCAGTCACCGTACCAGTAAATTCAGGATAGATGTCAATATCGCCTTTTTTCAAAGCTTCGTAGAGGAAGCTTGTTTTCCCAAAATTCGGTTTAACAGTAGCAGTCATGCTGGTATTTTCTTCAATGAGAAGTTTATACATATTGGCCAAAATTTCTGGTTCCGGTCCCAATTTCCCAGCAATAACCAAGTTTTCTTTCTCTTTTTGAGCTAGTAAGGCTGGACTATAAGACAGACCGAGCAATATGGTCACCAAGGCAAAACCAGAGAAAATCGTCCGCAATTTTGCTTTTTCCATCACTTTTAGTAGGAAGTTAAAGGCAATAGCCAGCACTGCAGAAGAAAGGGCCCCAATCAAAATCAGACTGGCATTATTACGGTCAATTCCCAAAAGGATAAAGGAACCTAGTCCCCCTGCACCAATCAAGGCCGCCAAGGTGGCCGTACCGATAATCAAGACGGCCGCTGTGCGAATCCCAGACATCATAACAGGCATGGCAAGTGGAATTTCAAACTTCTTGAGTCGCTCCCATCTAGTCATCCCAAAGGCAATCCCAGCCTCTTGCAGACTTGGATCAATTCCCTTCAACCCAGTGATGGTATTTTGTAAGATCGGGAAAATCGCATAAATCACTAGCGCTGTTAAAGCCGGCAAGGTTCCAATTCCCATCAAGGGGATAAAGAGCCCCAACAAGGCCAGAGACGGGATAGTCTGGAAAATCCCTGCAATCTGCAAGACCCAATCCGCTAACTTCTCATGATATCGAAGATAAACAGCCAAAGGAATCGCTATAAAGATGGCCAGCAACAAGGTCAAAAGTGACAACTGCAAATGTTGAGATAGAGCTGTCAACCAATCACTAAAACGATTCTGAAAAGTTGCAATTAAATTAGTCATGAACACTACCTCCAAACAAGTCTGCTACAAAATCTGTTGCAGGAGCTTTTAAAATAGTCTCGGGATTCGCTACCTGGCGAATCTCTCCATCCTGCAAGACAGCAATACGGTCCGCCAATTTCAGAGCTTCATCCGTATCATGGGTTACAAAAATCGTTGTCATCCCAAATTCTTTATGCAATTCTTTCGTCAGAATCTGCAACTGTTTTCTCGAAATAGCATCCAAGGCTGAAAAAGGTTCATCCATGAGGAGAATCTTAGGCTGACCAATCATAGCACGAACAATACCGACCCGTTGCTGTTCTCCACCAGATAATTCACTAGGCAAACGATGTCCATACTCAGCCACTGGTAAACCAACCTTAGCCAAAAGCTCTTCTGTTTTCTGAGCAATTTCTTCCTTAGTCCATCCTTTCATCTCAGGAATCAGGGCAATATTTTCCGCAACCGTTAGATTTGGAAAGAGAGCAATGGCCTGTAAAACATAACCAGTAGAGAGACGAAGCTCACGCTCGTCATAGTCTTTGATGCGCTTGCCATCCATGTAAATATTTCCATCAGTTGGTTCCAAAAGACGGTTAATCATCTTGATCATGGTCGTCTTACCGGATCCAGATGGCCCAACTAAAACCATAAATTCCCCATTCTCAATCCGTAAATTAACATCTCTCAAGACATCTTTTTCTGTGTAACGTAAAGCTACATTTTTGTATTCAATCATTCTGTATCCTCAATTTAAAACTTCCCTCGATTGGTCAAATCTTCTACCTTAGGCATGACTTCCTTATTATCCCAATGTTCCACAATTTTCCCGTTTTCTAGTCGGAAGATATCGTACTGGGCATAGGCAACTCCACCAATCTGATTCTGACCATAGCTAACCACATAGTTTCCTTGTCCTAAGAGTTGGAAAACAAAGTCAAAAGTGGCCTTTACTTATAAACAGCTAATTTGCTCCATTTTAAACCTCATTTTCCTCCTCTTTCAGATTAACCAAAATTCTTTCTTGAAAGGCTTCAAACTGACGAATTTCTTCCTCGGTGAATCCTTTATAAAAGATCGTATCCAATTTCTGACTGACACGATGCCCCACTTCTTTCTGAGACTGCCCCAACTCTGTTAAAACCAAATACTTCTTACGCTTATCTTCTCCACATGGACTAATAGTTACAAGATTTTGTTCCTCTAGTTTTTTAATCATCGTCGTCAGAGTATTATTAGCAAGCCCAATCGCAAGCGCAATATCTGTCGCAGTTGCGCAGCCAGTTTCACTATTCCATAAAACCGCTAAAATCTTCCCCTGTTCACTCCGATAAAGAGCATCAGGATCTTGGCTCAGTAACTTTTGAAAAAGCCGTCCATTCAACAAACGAATATGATGGGCTACCAAATGACTATCTTTCATGACACCTCCAATTTATTTCGATATCGAAACGAATAAAATAATTGTAACACTCATCATTCTAACTGTCAACTATTTCGATTTAGAAATAATTTTTTCCAGTAAAAAATCTCCCACCCAAGGTAGAAGATTCTAATCTTATAAACTTAATCCGTCATGTCCGATACCAACGTTCGATGCTCCAACGGAATACTGCACATAACTAGTAAGAAAATGAAACCTGACTGAATCCAGAAGAGGGCCAAGTCAAAAATTCCATGTACAGCAACCACTGTAAGGAAAGACAGATAAAGACCGATAATCGGACGTTTCCCCGACTCCTGACTCATATCCATCATCAATCGAACAGGAGCAACAGAAGACAAAACTAATAAAATAGTCCCCACAATTCCGTAACTCAGAATCGTATCGATATATAGACTGTGAGCATGTTCATGATAAGGAGCATTTATCCTAGGATAAGAGTGCATGTAGGTCAATGGCCCCTCACCCCAAAAAGGATTTTGCTTAAACAAGGCCATCCCAGCATCCCAGATAGAAATGCGCTCTTCCATAGAAGAATCCAAAGTCCCCATCCGAACTCCCAAATCACTAGAAAAGAGGAAACTCAAGCCAATCGCGAAGACCCCAATACTAAGCCAAAAGGCCTTCCAGTTTTTAATGGTCGTAAAGAGATAGATGATTGCTCCAGCGATAATAGCAGGAAAGGCAGTTCGATTTTGAGTAAAGTTCAAACCAAAGAGATTCACAAAGCCTGCAATCACACAGAATACTTTCAACCAATTCAACTTGGTCGTTGTAAACAGATAGAAGGCAATCATGATACAGAAACAACAAATAATTCCATAATAATTAGGATTAAAGAAGGTCACTTCTGCTCTATTCTGATGCCAGACCTGCATATTGGGTGAAAGAAAAGCATAGTTGAATTTCTTCACAATTTGGAAATGCTCTAAACTCGCAAAAGCAGCTGACAATACACTACCAAATAAGACGAGCTGCAAAATCAAGCGAAAGAATTTATGTGATAAAATCGACTGATAGTGCAAAAAGAAAATAGTAAAAAGAAAAATTCCTACCGAAGCCACAACTCCCATCCAATTTTGTGCAAAAATGGATATTACAGTACTATAGCCAAGAAAAAGAAGCAGCATCGGATGCTCCCCCATTTTCTGAAGAATACTTTTCATGTCTCCTGTAAAAATCATACTAATAATATATAAACAGAATACAACTACAAAAAGATAAAAGGGTAAAAAGATACTCAGGATAATTCCCAATAAAATCAGCTCTTTACTAGACAACCCTCTCAGTTTTTCAATAAAGCCTATTGATTTCAAAACGAATCCTTTCTCTCCAAATCAGTTGATTCAGATAATAGTAAGCTAACCTATATTGTACCACTTTTTTAGCAATTTGAAAACAAAGGAAACGTTTTCTAAAATAAAAACCCTATTTTATCAACCATATCAAGGCTTCAAAATGTTACTTCAATTCCGTTCTCAATTACCCGATAAGTCTGATTTTGCAAATCAATTTCTGCTACTGCTGTTACGGACTTATCTTTATTTTGACGTTTGATTACAATGCTGTGGGCTGTTGGTGTTTTAACGTCAATAGTTCCTTCTAAATCAAATGCTTCTGAACGATTACGGAAAGAAAATAGATTGAGAAGGGCCTTCACTACAGGACGTTGGACTTCTTCTGCTATTTCCTCATTGCTATAGTAATGACGATTAATATTTCGACCTTCTTTGGTTTCTTCTAATAATTCCAGGTCATTCTTTCCTGCTAGTAGACCCACATAGTAGACTTGGGGAATACCTGGGGCAAAAGCTTGAATCAGACGGGCAAGGAAATACTTGACATCATCATCTCCAAGCGCAGAATAGTAGGTTGAATTGATTTGGTAGATATCTAGATTGTTATACTCTGCACTGGAGTACTTACGTTTGACATTCGCTCCAACCTTATAGAGCTCATTTGAAGCATAGTCAATTTCTTCATCGGTCAGGATATCCTTGACATCCACCACTCCAATCCCATCATGGGTATCTAGTGTCGTAAATTGCTTCATCGGGCTCATCTTTAACCACTTGGCTAAGCGCTCTGTTCTGGAACTGTAAAGAGTATAAAGAGTCACCATTGGAAGGGCAAAATCATAAACATAGTAATCATGATCCGCTATTTTAAACTGAATAGAATAATGTTCATGAATCTCAGGTAAGAGCTCTGTCCCATACTCAGCAGCGATATCTCGGACTTTATCCAACAAATCCCAAATATCTGGTTCCACAAAGAAATCATTGGTATCCAACTTCTTCACTGCATAAGCAAAGGCGTCTAGACGAATCAAATCACACCCGTTACTTGCCAAGTGCTGAATGGTCTTACGGATAAATTCCATCGTTACTTCTTTGGTCACATCAAGATCAATCTGCTCCTCACCAAAGGTATTCCACAAATGTTCCACTGAACCATCTTCAAACACAATCTCTTGCTTTGGTGCACGATCCTTACGCTTGTAAATTAAATCCACATCAGCTTGTGTCGGACGATTTTCTGGCCAAAACTTGTCCCAGTTTAAAAAGAGATCTTTAAACTCACTAGCTTCATGTTTTTCTTGATAGTCCTTATAATACTTAGATTGACGAGAAATATGGTTAATCATAAAGTCAAACATAAGATAATATTTCTCACCTAAACGCTTAACATCCTCCCAATCACCAAACGCTGGATCCACTTCGTCATAGTCAACCGGTGCAAATCCACGATCACCTGTTGACGGGAAAAATGGTAGAAGGTGAACTCCCCCAATAGCATCCCCAAAATGCTCTTCCAAATTCGTATATAGATCTTTAAGATTATTTCCAAGACTATCAGAATAGGTAATCAACATGGTTTTATTTTGAATTGGCATAATTACTCTCCTTTTTTAATTGAAGCCAAGTCTCGTATGACCTGGCTTCGTAAATAAAAAATATTTTAAAATTTTTGTTCACATTGAACTCGTATTAATATAGATTGCAAGCAACTAAGTACTACTTTCTTGTTTTCTACATAGAATTGTCAACAAGCTGAACTGTTCCTCTGTATCAGGAATTATAGACTCCCTAAGCATTTTCTTACTTCACTGCCCCGTTACTCATTCCCGAAATAATATGTTTTTGGAAGATGAGGTAGACGACAGTAATTGTTACAATTCCCACAATATAGGATGCAAAACTTGGCCCATAGTCATTAAAATACTGGCCTTGGTAGTTGTACTGGAAGAGAGGCAAAGTCCACATCTTGGAATCCTTATTCAAAATCAACAATGGCAACATAAAGTCATTCCAGAACCATAATGCATTGATAATCAAGGTTGTAGCATGCATGGGCTTCAGCATTGGAAAAATAATCCGACGGTAAGTTGTAAATCGATCAGCCCCATCAATTTCTGCAGCTTCATCTAAACTATCTGGTACACTGATTTTAATATAACCAACATACAAGAAGAGAGTCTGTGGAATTGCATAAGTTAGATAAAGTAGTACCAACCCCCACATATTTTCCAGGCCGAGTTTGCTCATCATAACTGTGATAGGAATCATAATCACCTGAAATGGAACAAATATCCCTAAAATCAATAGTGAATACATAATTGCAAAGGCTTTTTTCTTGGACATATTTCGAGCAATGGAATAGGCTGCAGCTGGTATAAAGAAGGCTACTACAATCAATGATAACACCGTAATAACAGCTGAATTCCAGAAATAGCCTCCAATCCCATCCGAAACCAATCGTTCATAATTGCTTAATGTAAAAGGATTGGGCAAACCAAAGAAATGATTCATGATATCCTTGGTTGTCTTGAAGGAACTAAAAACCGTTACCAACAAAGGAACAAGTATGAGAATACCACCTACTATCAAGAGGACATACTTCCAAAACTGATTCAATTTTTCTTCTTTTTTCATGTGTAGGACTCCCCAATTAGATTTCAAATTTCTTTGATAGTTTGATTTGGATCAGAGAAACAATTCCAATAATTAAGAATAAAATCAAGGCAATTGCATTCGCATATCCATATTGATTACTCTTGAAGGCATAGTTATAGACTAAAAGACCAAGAGACGTTGTAGCATTATTAGGACCACCACTCGTCAAGGCAAAAATTTGGTCAAAGGCAGTCAAACCGGACTTAAGAGCTAGGATAAAAACCATAGAAATCGTTGGCAACAAATATGGTAATTCAATTTTCCAAAAAGTTTGTTTGCTTGTTGCACCATCAATTGATGCCGCCTCCAAAATATCAGATGGAATACTCTGAAGACCAGCAAGAAAGAGAATAATTGGCATTGCTACTCCTTGCCATAGAAGAACAAAAATAGTTGCCACTACCGCTCCGATTGGTGTTCCTAATAGACTTTCTTGTAAAAAACTAATCCCTAAAATTTTTCCAATCGTTGGAAGACCATAGTTGAAGAATTGTTTAAAAATCAAGGAAACTGTCAAACCAGACAAAACAGCTGGGAAAAAGAACCAAGCTCTAAAGAAGGTCTGCCCTTTCATCTTAGAATTTAAGGCTCGAGCCACAACCATCCCAATTGTAATCTCTCCAATAATCAATGCTAGGGTTAAAATCAAAGTAAAAGCAATGGCTGTGAAGAATTTCCCATCAATCATCAGCAATTTGTAGTTATTCAGACCAACAAATTTATAATTATAGGTCAATCCAGTCCAGTTAGTCAAACTATAGAAAGCACCTTGTACCATCGGAAAGTAAAAGAAGATAGCTTGTAATGCAAGCGGGATGAGCAAAAAAGTCCAACCCCAGTATTTATTTAAAATTTTTCGAATAGCCATATCATCTTAACTCCTATTCTAGTCCAAATCTGCCTTCATTGGATTAAAGAAAGCATTGAGATTGTTTGCCATATTTTTCAGATTTTTATCCATCAAGTAACCTGCACTTAGATTGAAAAAATCTTCTTCAGAATTCCAGTGTTGGCCCAACCAAACATAATGTTTATCCGTAAATGCTAGTTTAGAAATCTCTGCAAGTGCTGAATCTTCTTTTTCCTGTATACCTTTCACAGCAACTGGTGAACCATCCACATCATAATATGCTTGCATAGCTTTTGGACTAGTCATATAGCTGATAAATTCTTCGGTTTCTTTAGGATGTTTGGTAGTAGCCGAAGTTGATAATGCCATGTCCCCTGCACCAACAGTGACTTCTTTTCCTACTTCTTCTCCTGGGAAGGCAAACATCCCCACATCAAATTTTGGATCCTGTTGATTAATTGCCGCTAATGCCCATGATCCTTGTGGCATCATCCAGGCTTTTCCACTCGAAAATGCTACCACTGCATCATTATAAGAGGCTCCACGCCAACCATCTTGAGCATTATCTGCCAATAAATCGAGTCGTTCTGCATCGGCTTTTAAAATAGCATCATCTGCAGAGATAGCATTTGGTTTTGAAAAGCGAAGGTAGCTATTAGCCGCATCTCCACTACCTGTAATAGTAATAAGAGAAAGTTGGTGGTAACCATTTAATGTCCAGCCTTCATTGCCTGCAACTGCAAATGGAGAATTCCCACTATCTTTTATCTTCTTAACAATCTCTTGAAACTCTTTAAAAGTCTTCGGTTCCTCAAGTCCTAATTCTTTAAACTTTGTTTTATTATAATAGATTCCATAAAGGTTAGCCGTTAAAGGCACACTATAAACCTTGTTATTGATTGCATACTTTTCGGCATAGTCATTCTTGATGTTCTCAAGATAAGATTTTCCTGTCATATCTGCAAAATAACCTGACTTCGCCCACTCCTGAAAATCCATATTTTGAGGGTAGATATTAATAATATCTGGAACATCTCCTGATAAAATCCGAGTCTTCAGAACAATTCCAGCTGAAGGTACTGTAGTCAACTTCACATCAATATTAGGGTGTTCCTTCTCAAAATCATCCACTATCCTTTGCAAGGTATCCGCCATCTCGGTCTTCTGGTTAAAAAACTCAATCGTTACCTTACCATCAGCTGATTGATTGTTCTGACCACAAGCCACTAAGCCTAGTAAACTTGCCCCAGCTACTAAAAGAAAACCTGCTTTCTTATACCATTTCATTGGAATGCCTCCTTTATAAATTTACACCTTTATTATAGTCTTCTGAAAATATATTGTCTACTCAAAAAATCTCCTTGGGATAAGGTAACAGTTAAACCTGCATACATGAGCTCTGCACCCGAGTAAACATTGTTTGTCCCTTCCAACTCATAAAGCCCTTCCTCCTCTAGGTCTTTCAGTTTCAAGGTGGTTTCTATTATTTCCACAACTGAAAGGACTCGGACGTATGTTACGATCGTTTGATTTCCATAGTTAAATTGTACAGCTGCTTCATTGGATTCAGCATCGGGATTGATTAACCTATACTGGTTTCCCAGCTGGATTACTGGTCGCAATTCTTTATACAAGTTCACCTGATTAGCAATCTCACCTTTCTCTTCATCTGATAAACTTGTCAAATCAAGCTCATATCCCAAATTTCCCATCATTGCTACATGTCCACGTGTTTCTAATGGTGTCGTTCGTCCCATCTGATGATTCGGTACAGCTGACACATGAGCCCCCATAGAAATGGTTGGATAGAGATAGGATGAACCGTATTGAATTGGTAAACGTGCAATAGCATCAGTATTATCACTAGTCCAGACTTGTGGGAAATAGCGCATCATACCCAGATCATTTCGTCCACCACCACCAGAGCAGGACTCAAAGAGAATATGGCTGTGCTTCTCTGTCAGATAAGAAACGAGTTCGTAAAGCCCCAACATGTACTGATGAGATTGCATCTTTGTCTCTAGATAAGTAAAGCCATTTCCTAGGTTGGTCATATTACGATTCATATCCCATTTAATGTAATCAATCTCATGATAAGATAGGAGTTGATCTAAGACATTTTTCAAGTATTCTACTACCTGAGGATTGGCAAGATTAAGTACTAATTGATTCCGAGAATAAGTATGCTCATAACCAGGAACCTGAATAGCCCAGTCAGGATGTTTACGATACAAATCACTATCTACAGAAATCATTTCAGGTTCTAACCAAAGCCCAAACTGCAAACCTCTTTCATGGATAGCTGAAATCAGACTTTCTAGGCTTCCACCCAGTTTTTTCTCATTAACAACCCAATCACCTAAAGCACGATTATCATCAAAACGATTGCCAAACCAACCATCATCTAATACAAAAAGTTCAATGCCAACTTTCTTAGCTTCATCAGCTAGCTCTAACAGTTTTTCTCTCTGAAAGTCAAAGTAAGTAGCTTCCCAGTTATTAATTAGAATTGGGCGTTCTTTTGTAGAAAATTTACTTGGCATAATGTGCTTCAGTACAAAATTCTGACTTGCATGACTAACACCAGTTAATCCCTTGTCTGAATAGGTCATTAAAGCTACCGGTGTTTCAAAGTATTCCTCAGGGTCTAACTTCCAAGAAAAGTTTTCCGGATTAATCCCAATAGCCAGCCGAACTTCATTCAATTGATTCTTTTGAACAAAAGCTTCAAAGTTTCCACTATACATTAGTTGAATAGCAAACACATTCCCTGCATCCTCTGTGATTCCTTGATCACAGAGTAGAAGAGCTGGTGTTTGAGCATGCCCAGAAGCTCCACGGTTCGAACTAATTGAAAAGATTCCTTGTTCTACCTGTTGACGTCGAACAGTCTTTTCACGAGCATAAGCACCCTGCAGAGTTACGATTTCGTAAGCTGCCGCTGGAAAATCAGCCATAAAAGAAAAGTCTTTATGAATGACAACTTCCTGATTACTATTATTCACTAATTTACTGTAGCTAGCAATAGTCGAATCATTATCAAAAGCAGTATAATACAAATTCAGACTAAGTTGAGCCTTAGAATCTTCTAACATTAAGACAAGAGTCTCTGTATTATCCATGCTATGTGGAGAAGGTAAGCCCTGTGGACCATTCTGACCTTTTAAACTTTTTGCTTCTACAAATCGAAAGTCTGTTACTTCAGTTACACTATGCTGAATCTGTATAGTTGGTTTCCTAAAATCTCCTAAGCCATGTTGCCCAAAAATATGACGTTGAGTATCTAAACTAAAGGTTCGATTAGTAGCTGTTGGATTTCCTGAAAAGGCATGGTCCCGTTCATAAACACTATTGGAACCTTTATAGTTCTTAATAGTCTTTCCTAAATGTTTCAAAAGTAAGTAGCCATTTCGATTTTCAATAATCAAACTTAGATTTTTACTTTCAACATAAAATAGATTATTCTCTATCCTAACTCCCATTTACTTCACCTCATCACTTTATAGATTATATTTTATCATCTGAAAACGCTTTCCGAAATAGAAAAATGTCTCAAGAATATGGTAAAATGTTAGGTAGGAGGTAGCACATGCTAGTTTTTTCAGAATACCAGACTGGAACAATTGACCTTTCCCTAAGCTTTTATGGATATGAGGAATGCACACCAAATTACTCTTTTGGTCCAACAATTCGAGATACATACGTCCTACATTACATTACTAAAGGACAAGGAAAATTTCATTACAAGGGTAAAATTGTTGATTTAAAAGAAGGAGATTTCTTTCTATTAAAACCAGATGAACTAACCTTTTATCAAGCAGATAGTAAAGAACCTTGGGCCTACTACTGGTTAGGAATCACTGGAGGGAAAGCTCCTGATTATTTTGCTCTTTCTCAAATTTCTGACCAATCTTATCTCATCCAATCTGAAACTTGTCATACCCAGACTACTGCAAAACTCATCTCAGACATTGTCCGCTTCGCTCAGATTACCAAATCAAATGAATTAGCTCAACTCCATATCATGGGACAACTCCATGAACTGATGTTTCATCTGGGAACTATTGCTCCCAATCAGAAGAAAAAGAATATTTCATCGACCCACCAACTCTATCTTGAATGCAAACGATTAATTGATAGCCACTATCCTCAATCACTTACAATTCAAGATTTAGCAAAAGAACTATCCGTTCACAGAAGCTACTTATCAAGCGTATTCAAAGAATTTAACACCTTATCTCCAAAAGAATACCTACTATACGTTCGAATGTATCGAGCTAAACAACTCCTCGAAAATACCCAAGAGTCAATCAAGGTAATTGCGTACTCGGTAGGCTTTTCAGATCCACTACATTTTTCGAAAGCTTATAAACAATACTTTAATCAGACTCCAAGTCAAACAAGAAAAGAATATTCTCAACACCAACTAGTGAGAAAGGAAACACTATGAAATCATACCAAGCCGTCTACCAAATTCTAGCTAAAGAAACCGATTATATCAGCGGAGAAAAGATTGCAGAAGAACTATCACTGACCCGAACATCAATTTGGAAAGCCATCAAGCGTTTAGAACAAGAAGGCATTGAAATTGATAGTATCAAAAACAAAGGCTATAAACTGGTGAATGGGGATCTTATTCTTCCGGAACTCCTAGAACAAAATCTTCCAATTAAAATCAGTTTTAAATCCGAAACAAGATCAACTCAACTCGATGCAAAAGAAGCAATTGATTTAGGGAATGAAGCAAACACTCTCTATCTAGCTTCCTATCAAACAGCTGGCCGAGGCCGTTTTCAACGTTCTTTCTACTCACCCCAAGGTGGCATTTATATGACACTCCATCTCAAACCAAATCTTCCCTATGAGAAATTACCATCCTACACACTACTTGTAGCAGGAGCTATCTACAAAGCCATTAAGAACCTAACTTTAATAGATGTCGACATAAAATGGGTCAATGATATCTACCTCAAAAATCATAAAATTGGAGGAATCCTCACTGAAGCAATGACCTCTGTAGAAACTGGCTTAGTCACAGATATCATTATTGGAGTAGGAATCAACTTTACTATTAAAGACTTCCCTCAAGAATTAAAAGAAAAAGCTGCTAGTTTATTCAAAGCTCCAGCACCTATTACCAGAAATGAATTAATCATAGAAATCTGGCGTTCTTTCTTCAAAACGCCAGCAGATGAGTTATTATACCTATATAAAAAACAGTCATTCGTTCTAGGAAAAGAAGTGACTTTCACACTAGATCAAAAAGACCACAAGGGACTTGCTAAAGATATCTCAGAAAATGGAAAACTTTTAGTTCAATGTGATAACGGAAAAGAAATCTGGCTCAATAGCGGAGAAATTTCACTCAAGAGTTGGAAGTAATAATAAACGAGCACAACCATAAAATCGACAATATATAAAGATTTTAGCTTTTCTGCAGCCCACTACAGTTGACAAAGAGCGCAAAAAAACTTCAGATAAGTAATCCAATTAAGTTTTACAAATCTGAAGTTTTTATTCTACTATTCTTAAAAATATAAAAAAAGAGTTATAAACTCTCAATAAAACGGAGAATAAGGGATTCGAACCCTTGCGCCAGTTACCCGACCTAACGATTTAGCAAACCGTCCTCTTCAGCCTCTTGAGTAATTCTCCTATTAATGGGCACGAGTGGACTCGAACCACCGACCTCACGCTTATCAGGCGTGCGCTCTAACCACCTGAGCTACGCGCCCAAGTTAAAAACTTGGTAATGTAATTTGAACAAAGTTCAAAGCGGGTGACGAGAATCGAACTCGCGACAACAGCTTGGAAGGCTGTAGTTTTACCACTAAACTACACCCGCATACACACTATAAGTAAAAATGGCGCGAGACGGAATCGAACCGCCGACACA